>JBKBTU010000001.1:0-31775 GCA_046290715.1 Sphingomonas sp.
GCCGCCGCCGCGGCCGGGGTGGGGGCGGGGGTCGCCGCCGTGGGCGGGGGGGTGGGGGGGGGGGGCGCGGGCGGGGGCCGCGGGGGGGGGGGGGGGCGGCGCCACGCCGGGGGGCGCCGGAAGCGCACCGGGCGCACCCGCGGGCGCGGCGCCGGGCGCGTCGGACTGGACGAGGAACAGGTCCTCGCTCGTGCCGCCGCGATCGATGGTGATATGGTCGAACGCGACCGCCTTCAGCCGGACGCCGGGCTGGATCTCCTCGCCGACGCCTACGCTCTTCTGCACGTTGTCGGGCCCCGCAACGATCGCCGAACCGCGCCCGGAGGCTTCGTCGACGCGGATGCCGAACAGCGTCAGCTGCAAGGCGGTGACGGTCGCCGGCCCCGGCTGCGCGCCGCCCAAACGAAAGAACGGGTCGAATCCGGCGAGCACGTCATAGGGGCGCCCCGGCACCGACACATCGGCAGGGCGCCAGTCGCCGAGCGGCGACACCGGCGTCGCCAGCGTCCACATCAGCCGCGCCACCTGCGTGGCGAGCCCCGCAAGCAGCACCAGCTCGGCCATGGAGTAGACGTTGACGACGGGCAGCCGGCGCAGGATGCGCCGCGTGCGCGCGTCGAGTTTCAAGCGCATGTACCGATCCCGTCCCGCGACCCTAGCGCCTACGCATGCCATGTTACGCTTTTGCGTCATAGGGGGAGTCGGGTCCGGTCGCCACCTCGGAACGACGCCGCGCTTATCAAACGACGGTGCGGCACCGCACCGACAGCCACCTTCCCCCCCGCCCCGCTGCGATGGTAAGCCCCGCCGCATGGCCACCCTCCCCACCCTCGGCAATGGCATGGACGCCGCCGCGATCGCCGCCCGCATCCTGTCGCAGGCGGGCGTGCAGAAGGTGCCGAGCCCCAAGCTCGACCTGTTCCTCGCGCGCGACTTCATCGGCGAGGCGCTGTGCGACGCGCTGATCGAGCGCATCGACGCGGTGCGCCGCCCCTCGACGATCGCCGACCCCAACGGCGACGCCGCGTTCCGCACCAGCGAGACGGGCGACCTTTCTGCGCACGATCCGGTCGTCCAGGCGATCGAGCGCCGCCTCTCCGACTTCACCGGGCTCGATCCCGTCTACGGCGAGCCGTTGCAGGGACAGCGCTATGCCGTCGGCCAGGAGTTCAAGGGCCACACCGACTATTTCGAGCCGCAGGGCGCCGACTTCGACCGCTATTGCTCGGTCGCGGGCAACCGCACCTGGACGCTGATGGTCTACCTCAACGCGCCCGAGGCGGGCGGCGCGACGCGATTCAAGGCGGTCGACAAGATCGTCCAGCCCGAGACCGGCAAGCTCGTCGCCTGGAACAACCGCCGCCCCGACGGCTCGCTCAATCCGGCGACGCTGCACCAGGGGATGAAGGTCCGCGCGGGCGTCAAATACGTCATCACCAAATGGTACCGCGAACGGCCCTGGGGGTAAGCTTGCCCGCGTTCCGCCATTCGCCTAGTCCCTGCCGCCAAGAGGGCATAGGCAAGTATGGCTGACGAGATCATCTCCCACGAACCTGCGACCGGTGCCGAAGTGTGGCGGGGCCCGGTGGGCGATGCCGATGCGGAGGTCGCCGCGGCGCGCGGCGGCTGGGCCGCCTGGGCGGCGCTGCCGCTGACCGTCCGGATCGAGACGATGCGCCGCTTCGGCAACGTCGTGCGCCAGCGTCACGAGGCCTTCGCCGACCTGATCGCGCGCGAGACCGGCAAGCCGCTTTGGGAGGCGCGGACGGAGGTCGACACGGTGATCGCCAAGGTCGACATCTCGGTGACCGCTTATGCCGAGCGCACTGCGCAGCGCCGGCTCGAATCGCCGATGGGCAGCCGCATGGCGCTGCGCCACAAGCCGCACGGCGTGCTCGCGGTGCTGGGGCCATATAATTTCCCCGCGCACCTGCCCAACGGCCATATCGTCCCCGCGCTGCTCGCCGGCAATGCGGTGGTCTTCAAGCCGTCCGAGAAGACGCCGGCGACGGGTGCCTTCCTGGTCGACTGCTACCGCGCCGCGGGCGTGCCCGAGGCGTGCGTGCGCGTGCTGATCGGCGGCCCGGCGGAGGGCAAGGCGCTCGCGGAGCATCCCGACATCGACGGGCTGCTGTTCACCGGATCGGCCCGCACCGGCCTCGCGCTCAACCGCGCCTTTGCCGCCAAGCCCGAAAAGATCCTCGCGCTGGAGATGGGCGGCAACAACCCGATCGTCGTCTGGGACACGCCCGACCTCCATTCCGCCGCGGTGCTCGTCGTCCAGTCGGCGTTCACCACCGCCGGCCAGCGCTGCACCGCTGCGCGGCGGCTGATCGTCGAGGACCGGCTGTACGAACCGCTGCTCGACACGATCAACACGATGATCGGCCGACTGATCGTCGGCGCGCCGCACGACGACCCGCAGCCCTTCATGGGGCCGGTGATCGACAACCAGGTCGCCGACCAGCTCACCGAAAGCTTCCTCGCGCTGCTGATGCGCGGCGGCCGGCCGATCCGCCACCTCGAACGGTTGCAGGACGACCGGCCCTTCCTCGTCCCGGCGATCATCGACATGACCGCCGCCAGCGAGCGCCCGGACATCGAACTGTTCGGACCGATCCTGCAAGTGTATCGCGCCCGCGAGTTCGACGAGGCGATCGGCATCGCCAACGACACCCGCTACGGCCTGTCGGCGGCGCTGATCAGCCAGACGCCCTCGCTCTACGACCGCTTCTGGGCGGGCATCCGCGCCGGCATCGTCAACTGGAACCGACCGACCAACGGCGCCTCCTCCTCCGCCCCCTTCGGCGGCATCGGCTGGAGCGGCAACCACCGCCCGAGCGCCTATTACGCCGCCGATTATTGCGCCTATCCGGTGGTCAGCAACGAAGCGGAGGCGGCGCGGGCGAACATCGGCATCGGCCTGAGGGACGCGTGAGCATGGGGCTGCCGGCGGATTATCTGGCAGTTCTGGAGCATCTCGGCCGCGCGTTCGCGGCATACAAGGCGGCGACATCGATCGATCCGGTTCTGGTGGGCGGTGCAGCGGTCGCACTGGGCACAGCCGGAACCTTCATGTCCTCGGACTTCGACGTCATAGCCAGACGACGTAGCGTTCGAAGAGGCGATGGTGTCGGCCGGGTTTCTGCCTGAGGGAGGCACCGGGCATCTCGCCGGTGGCTTTAATCATTCATCCTTCCCGCGATATGCCGTCGAACAGGTAAGCGGGCCGCTCTTCGACGGGCTCGCCGACCGGCTCCGGTTCATTCGGTTCGTGGTCCAAAGCGGGTCGGAAATTGTAATCCCCGCGCTCAAAGATCTGATCGCCGATCGGCTGGCGCAACATGCCGTCAGCAGTGCGGCGGACACGTCTCGCCTCCACCAGGCGCAAGTACTTTTCAACATGGCGGAAGGCATAGATCGCCAATAATGGCGGAAGGCATAGATCGCCAATACCTCATTCGCCGGATCATCGAAGAAGGTGGCGACCCGGCGCATATCGGATTATAGACGGGATATGCGGACGTTCGATCTGACCACATTCCTAGCTGATGCGGAACGACGCGCGCGTGAAACCGGCGTGGCCGATATCCCCGTCGATACCCTGCGCAACAAGGGCGAACGGCGCACGGAGAACAAGCGTATGCTGCTCGCGCGCGCCGCAGCCCGCAGCGACGGGACCCCGCACCCCATCGTCAGCTATTTCTGACCGCGACCGTGCCGTCACCCGCTCGCCCAAAGCTCGCCTAACCCCCGCCAAAGCAACGCTGGCTTGTCCGCCAGCCGCCGCCGGCCCATCTGGCGGAGCATGGCTACGCTTCTCGATCCCAACGCCCGCGGGCGTGTCATCCTGGTGGGGGCGGGTCCGGGCGATCCCGGACTGCTCACCGTGCGCGCGGTGGAGGCGCTGAGGACCGCCGACATCGTCGTCCACGACGGGCTGATCGATCCCCGCGTGCTCGACCTCGCACCACCCGATGCGCAGCGCATCTCGGTCGCCAAGCGGCGCGCGCGCCATACGCTGCCGCAGGAGGCGATCAACGCGCTGATCGTCGCCCACGTCAAGACCGGCGCGATCGTCGTGCGGCTGAAGGGCGGCGACCCGTTCATCTTCGGCCGCGGCGGCGAGGAGGTCGAGGCGGTGCGCGCCGCCGGCCTGCCCGTCGAGGTGATTCCCGGCGTCTCGGCGGCGCTCGGCTGCGCGGCGGAGGCGATGCTGCCGCTCACCCATCGCGACCACAGCTCGGCCGTCAGCTTCGTCGCCGGGCAGTGCAAGGGGCTGGCCGACCAGGATTGGGCGGGGCTCGCCGGCCAGGGCCGGACGCTGGTGATCTACATGGGCGTCGCGACCGCCGGCGACATCGCCGACAAGCTGATGGCGGACGGCGTAGCGCCAGATATGCCGGTCGCGGTGCTGGAGCGCGGCACGCTCGCCGGCAGCCGCGCGCTGCGCACCCTGCTCGCCGACCTCGGCCCGATGGTCGCGCGCGAGCACGTGCAGAGCCCGGCGATCATCGTCGTCGGCGAGGTCGTCGAGCTGTCCGACGCCGAGGACAAGCTCGCCCGCTGGGCGCGCGTCGCGGAGGATATGAGCGCATGAGACTGCTGACCGGGAACGACCTGCCGACCGGCGACGTCGTCTGGTGGACCGGCACCGGCTGGTCACGCCATGTCGAGGAGGCGGCGGACGTCGGCCATGACGGCGAGGCGATCCTGCGCGCCGAGGAAGGCGCGCGGCGGGTCAACGTGCCCTATCTGATCGACGCGGTGGCGACGCCCGAGGGCCCGCGCCCCGCGCACATCAAGGACCGCATCCGCGCGCTCGGCCCCACGGTGCGGCCCGACCTGACGCTCAAGCCCGCCGACCCCGCCGCGGGAAGCTGGGTGATATGAGTCGTGCGAAGCCGCTAAGCCGCGAAGGTGACACGCTGGTGGCGTCCGTATCACGTGCCCCGCTCGTCACCCCGACGGACGTCGGGGTCCAGGGACACGGTTCGCTGCACGGTGGCGCACCGTCGCTGCAGCAGGCGCGTCCATGGATCCCGGCGTTCGCCGGGATGATGAAGGCGGGTTACGCCGCGACCCGATCCGCAACCTTTTCCTTCGCGTCGCCGCGTCATCTCGCCAACCCGAACGCCCAGCCCCAAAAGGCCCTGCATGTATAAGTACGACCAATACGACCAGGCGATCGTCGATGCCCGTGTCGACGAGTTCCGCGACCAGGTCGAGCGCCGCCTGTCGGGCCAGCTGACCGAGGACCAGTTCAAGCCGCTGCGGCTGATGAACGGCCTCTACCTCCAGCTCCACGCCTATATGCTGCGCGTCGCGATCCCCTACGGCACGCTCGACAGCCGGCAGATGCGGATGCTCGGCAGCATCGCGCGCGACTACGATCGCGGCTACGGCCATTTCACCACGCGCCAGAACCTGCAGTTCAACTGGATCAAGCTCGCCGACACGCCGGACATCTTGGCAAAGCTCGCGACGGTCGAGATGCATGCGATCCAGACCAGCGGCAACTGCATCCGCAACATCAGCGCCGACCAATATGCCGGCGCCGCCGCGGACGAGGTCGCCGATCCGCGCCCCTGGGCCGAGCTGATCCGGCAGTGGAGCACCTTCCACCCCGAATTCAGCTACCTGCCGCGCAAGTTCAAGATCGCCGTCATCGCCGCGGAGGAAGACCGGGCGGCGATGCGGCTGCACGACATCGGCATCCGGCTGGTCGAGCGCGATGGCGAGCAAGGCCGGGAATTGGGCGCGGCGATCTACGTCGGCGGCGGCATGGGTCGCACGCCGATGGTCAGCCACCTGATCCGCGACTTCGTGTCCGCCGACGACCTGATGAGCTATCTGGAAGCCGCCTTGCGCGTCTACAATCGCTACGGTCGCCGCGACAACATCTACAAGGCGCGGATCAAGATCCTGCTGCACGAGATCGGTGCGGACGAATACCGCCGCCAGGTCGAGGAGGAGTTCGTCCTCGTCAAGCAATTGGGGATCGACCCGCCGCGCGCCGAGCTCGAGCGGATCACCGCGATGTTCGCGCCCCCCGCCTTCGACACCGGTCCCGCCGCCGCGATCGACCGCAGCGATCCGGACTTCGCCGTGTGGCTCGACCAGAACGTGGTCGCGCACAAGCAGGCGGGCTATCATATCGCCAACGTCAGCCTGAAGCCCGCCGGCGGCATTCCCGGCGATGCCTCGGCCGATCAGATCGACCTGCTCGCCGACCTCGCCGAGCGCTTTTCGTTCGACGAGTTGCGCGTCACGCACGCGCAGAACATCGTGCTGCCGCACGTCCACGGGCGCGACCTGTATGGCATCTGGACGGCGCTGCGCGACGCGGGTCTCGCCGAGCCCAATCTCGACCTCATCACCGATATCATCGCCTGCCCCGGCCTCGATTATTGCAGCCTCGCCAACGCTCGCTCGATCCCGCTCGCCCAGAAGATCGCGACGCGCTTTGCCGATCGCGAGCGGCAGCGCGACCTAGGCGAGCTGAAGCTCAAAATCTCGGGCTGCATCAACGCCTGCGGCCACCACCATGCCGGCCACATCGGCATCCTCGGCGTCGACAAGAAAGGTACTGAAAATTATCAGCTTTCCCTCGGCGGATCGGGGGCCGAGGACGTCAGTCTCGCCAAGATCACCGGTCCCGGCTTTTCCGAGGACGGCGTCGTCGACGCGATCGAGCGGGTGACCGATCGCTACCTCGCGATGCGGACCCCCGGCGAGCGGTTCCTCGACACCTACCGCCGCGTCGGCTTCGAACCGTTCAAGGAGGCGATCTATGGCTGATTCGCTGCTGCGCTTCCGCGACGACGAGCCGCACGACGAGCCCGCGGTGACGCTCGACGCCTTCCTCGGCCAGAGCAACGCCACCGCGGTGCGGCTGGAGGCGGGCGAGGACGCGCGCGCCTTGCTGCCGCAGCTCGGGCAGCTGGCGCTGGTCGAGGTGAGCTTCCCGACCTTTCGCGACGGCCGCGGCTATAGCGCCGCGCGGGTGCTGCGCGAGGCGGGCTATACCGGTGAGCTGCGCGCCGCGGGCGACGTGCTGGTCGACCAGCTGCCGCTGATGCGCCGCTGCGGCTTCGACAGCTTCGCGCCCGAGGCGCCGATCGATGCCGAGGTGCTGCAACGCAGCCTCGACCGCTACGACTATCGCTATCAGGCGGCGGCGGATGCCGTCCTGCCGGTCTGGAAACGGCGCCATGGCTAGTCGCGCGCGCGACACGATCGACGTCGCCCCCGCCTTCACGAGCGCCGATGCGGCGGCGATGCAAATCCGCTTCGCCGGCGTCGCAGCGCCCGACATGCTGCGCGAGCTGCTGACCGGCGAGCTGGCCGGTCGGGTCGCCTCCGTTTCCTCTTATGGGGCGGAATCGGCCGTGCTGCTGCACATGGTCGCCAGCATCGACCGCGACATACCGGTGATCTTCAGCAACACCCAGAAGATGTTCGGCGAAACTTTGGCCTATCGCGACGAACTGTCCGAGCGGCTCGGCCTCACCGACCTCCGCGTCTTCCGCCCCGATCCGCGATTGCTCGCGGCGAAGGACGCCACCGGCATGCGCTGGTCCTACGATCCGGACGGCTGCTGCGAGCTGCGCAAGGTCGAACCACTGCGTCGCGCGCTCGAGCCCTTCGACGCCTGGATCTCGGGTCGCAAGGGCTTCCAGGCGGGCACGCGCACCGCGCTGCCCCGCTTCGAGGAAGACGAGGGCCGGCTCAAGATCAACCCGCTCGCCGACTGGAGCAAAGACCAGCTCGACGCCTATTTCGCCGAGCACGACCTTCCCCGCCATCCGCTCGAGGCGCAGGGGTACCTGTCGATCGGCTGCGCGCCCTGCACCAGCAAGGTTCGCGCCGGCGAAGACCCGCGCGCCGGCCGCTGGCGCGGCTGGGACAAGGTGGAATGCGGCATCCACGTCAGCCCGCTGCCGAGCGAGGATCCGATCTTTTAACCCTGATCACGGCACCTTGCACCAGGCTGACCTTTGCCCTGAGCCTGTCGAAGGACCTGAGTTCCACCTGGGCTTCGACGGGCTCGGCACGAGCGGTCCCCGTGATGTCGTCGCGCTCCGAGACGCCGGAACGCCCCCCGCGGGAACGAAGCGGAGGCCCGGCAGTCCTGACGGGATGAGCACAGACGATACCTTCGCCCGCGACGACCGTGGCCGCGCCGTTCCTTCGGGCCGCATCGCGCGGCTCGGCACCTTCGGGCGGCTGGCCGGCGGCGTCGCGGGCGGCATGCTCGCCGAGGGCGCGCGTCGGCTCGCGGCGGGCGAGCGCCCGAAGCTCGGCGAACTCGTCCTGACGCCCGCCAACGCAGCGCGGGTCGCGGATCGTCTGTCGCACCTGCGTGGTGCGGCGATGAAGCTCGGCCAGATGATCTCGATGGATGCGGGCGACCTGCTGCCGCCCGAGCTGTCGACGATCCTCGCGCGGCTGCGCAATCAGGCCTATCGCATGCCGCCGCAGCAGCTGGACGCGGTGCTGCGCGCCGAATGGGGCGCAGACTGGCGGCGGCGCTTCACGCGGTTCGAAGCGGCGCCGATCGCCGCCGCCTCGATCGGTCAGGTGCACCGGGCGGTCTTGCCGGACGGGCGAACGCTGGCGGTGAAGGTGCAGTATCCCGGCGTCGCCGAGAGCATCGACGCCGATGTCGACAATGTCGCGACGCTGCTGCGCGTCTCCAACCTGCTGCCCTCGACGCTCGATCTCGCCCCGCTGCTCGCCGAAGCCAAGCGTCAGCTCCGCGAAGAGGCCGACTATCTGCGCGAGGGCGAACAGATGCGGGCGTATCGCGACCGGCTGGCGGGCGACGATCGCTACGTCGTCCCCGAGCTCGAGCCGGCGCTCACCACCCGCCGCGTGCTGGCGATGCGCTTCGTCGAGGGCCGCCCCATCGAGACGCTTGCCGAGGCCGACCAGCCCGCGCGCGACGCGGCGATGACCGCGCTCGTCTCGCTCGTGCTGCGCGAGCTGTTCGATTTCGGCGTGATGCAGACCGATCCCAATTTCGCCAACTATCGCTGGCAGCCGGACACGGGGCGACTGGTGCTGCTCGACTTCGGCGCGACGCGTGCCGTGCCGCCCGACACGGCCGCCGCCTATCGCCGGCTGATCGAGGCGGGGCTGGCGCGCGATCTCGACGCCGTCCGCGATGTCGCGGTGGAGACCGGCTTCCTCGGCGCCGAGGCCGCGGCTCGGCATCGCCCGGCGGTGGACCGGATGGTTGCGGCGATCGACGCGGCACTGAACCGCCCCGGTCCCTTCGACTTCGGGGATCGCGCCTTCGTGCCGGTGGTGCGAGAGGAGGCGCGCGGGCTGATCGACGACCGCGCCACCTGGCACGTCCCCGACGTCGAGACGCTGTTCGTCCAGCGCAAGGTCAGCGGTACCGCGCTGCTGGCGGCGCGGCTGACCGCGCGGGTCGACGTGCGCGGTCTCGCCGCGGCGGCGGTGGGGCGCCCGGCCGCGCCCTGATCGTCCGCGCTCAGCGCCGGGCGGCGTCGGTCTTCGCGCGTTCGGCGGCGAACGGCTCGGTCGCATTCCAGCCCGGCCAGCCGCGCCCGCCGGCGATTTCGCGGCCGAGCGCATAGGCGACGCTGCCCTCCTGCGCGGCGCCGGTCATGTCCCAGCGCGGGTCATATTCGTCGCAGGTCTGGTGATAGCATTGCGCGTTGTAGCGCGCGCGTTCGCGCTCGCCTGCCGCCGCCCCGCCGGCAACGAGATCGCGGCCGGCGCGGAAATAGACGCCCGGCACGCCCTTCTGCGCGAACGCATAATGATCGGAGCGGTAATACCAGCCGGCCTCCGTATTCTCCTCCGGCACCACGCGCAGGCCCTGTGCGGCGGCGACGCGGGCGAGGTCCGCTTCGAGCGGGGTGCGACCGACGCCGATCAGTTCGAGGTCGCGGGTGCGGCCCAGCACGACGTGCGGATCGAGGTTGAATTGCGCCGCGGTGGTGGCCAGCGGCAGCGCGGGATGATCGGCATACCAGCTCGCCCCGAGCAGCCCCTTCTCCTCCGCCGTCCACAGCCCGAAGACGATCGAACGCCGCGGCCGCGCCCCCGTGGCGAACGCGCGCGCGATCTCCAGCAGGGTCGCGGTGCCGGTGCCGTTGTCGACCGCGCCGTTGCGAATCCGGTCCGCGGGCGGATCGAAGGCGTTCTCGCCATAGGCATCCCAATGCGCGCCGTAGAGGATGCTGCCTGCGCTCGGATCGGTGCCGGGCAGGATGCCCACGATATTGTGGCTGACGGTGCGGTCGAGCGCGGTCCGTACCGTCGCCGACAGCGTCACGCCCTTCAGCTCCGTCCCGCGGAAGTCCGCCGCCTGCGCCGCTCGCTTCGCCGCGGCATAGTCGAGGCCGCCCTGGCGCAGCATCGCGACGCCGATATCGTTGCGCAGCGTACCCCGGATGCCGAACGCCGGCGGCACCGTGCCGGTGTCGAGCGCATAGCCGGGGACCGCGTCGCCCTTGGCCAGTTGCAGCCAGGGATAGCTCGACGGGAAGGTGTCGTGGATCTGGAAGAACGCCGCCGCGCCGCGTTTCTGCGCCTCGGCGAGCTTGGTGCGCGCCGCCGGGCTCGACGCGCGGCCGCCGAAGCCCAGGTCGCGCCCCGCCTCGACATCAGGGTCGCCGGCGAGCGCCACCACCACCTTGCCGCGGACGTCCAGGCCGCGATACGGGTCGTAGCCGAGCCGCGGTTCGACGACGCCGTAGCCGACGAACACCACCGGCGCGCGATCGAGGGTGGTCGCGCCGACGATGCGGGACGTCGCGGCGACCTCGATACCCGGTGTCAGCGCGCGCGTCGTATCCCCCAGCGCCAGCCGGATGTCCGCCGCCTCGCGCGTCCAGCGCAACAGCGGCACCGTCTGCCGGAAGCCGCGATCGCCGCCGGGCTTCAGGCCGAGCGCCGCGAACCGCCGCTCGAGGAAATCGAGCGTGATCTCTTCTCCCGGCTGCGTCGGTCCGCGGCCATGGAAACCGTCCGCGCTCAGCGTCCGCACGTCCTCCTTGATCCTGTCCGGCGACAGGATCGGCGCGGCGGGATCGGAGGCGGCCGCGAACGCGGCGGCGGGAGCGACTAGCAGGAGCGGAAGCCAGCGGATCATGCCGCCAGCGTGACCGCTCGCCCGACCGCGCGCAAGCCATCTTGCGCGGCGTTTCGCCGGGGTGCGGCGCCATGCGACCATCGCGCGTCCGGATCGTTGGCGTCGCGAACCACCGAATGGGACAGCTTTATGGACTATACCAAGCTCGGCAGCACCGGCCTCGACGTGTCGCGCCTCTGCCTCGGGTGCATGACGTTCGGCGTGCCCGATCGCGGCAACCACGCCTGGACGCTCGACGAGGAGACGAGCCGCCCGATCCTGCGTCGCGCGATCGAGGCGGGCATCACCTTCTTCGACACCGCCAACGTCTATTCGGACGGGACGTCGGAGGAGATCGTCGGGCGCGCGCTGAAGGAGTTCGCGCGGCGCGACGAGATCGTGCTGGCGACCAAGGTGCACGGCCGGATGCGGCCGGGACCCAATGGCGCCGGCCTCAGCCGCAAGGCGATCATGACCGAGATCGACGCCAGCCTGCGCCGGCTCGGCACCGACTACGTCGACCTCTACCAGATCCATCGCTTCGACCCCGAGGTGGCGATCGAGGAGACGCTGGAGGCGCTGCACGACATCGTGAAAGCGGGCAAGGCGCGCTATATCGGCGCCTCGTCGATGTATGCCTGGCAGTTCGCGACGATGCTGCACGTCGCCGAGGCGAACGGCTGGACGCGCTTCGTGACGATGCAGGACTATCTCAACCTCCTCTACCGCGAGGAGGAGCGCGAGATGCTGCCGCTGTGCGAGGCCGAGGGGATCGGCGTGATCCCATGGAGCCCGCTCGCGCGCGGCCGCCTGACCCGCGACTGGGACGAGGCGACCGAGCGCTCGCGGACGGACGAATTCGGTGCGACGCTCTATGCGCACACCGCGGATGCGGACCGCCGCGTCGTCGATGCGGTCGCGGCGGTTGCCCGCGAACGGGGGGTGCCGCGCGCGCAGATCGGCCTCGCCTGGGTGCTCGCCAAGCCCGAAGTGTCGGCCCCGATCGTCGGCGCGTCCAAAATCGCGCATCTCGACGACGCGATCGCGGCACTCGACCTCGTCCTTTCCCCCGACGAGATCGCCCGGCTGGAGGCGCCCTATGTCCCCCACCCCGTCGTCGGCTTCGCCTGACGCGGATGGCGACCTTCTTCACCGCGGACACGCATTTCGGCGATCACCGCACGATCAACATCGCGCGCCGCCCCTTCGCGAACGTCGCGGAGATGGACGCGGCGCTGATCGCGCGCTGGAACGCGGTGGTCGGCGCCGACGACACCGTCTGGCATCTCGGCGACGTCGCGCGGCGGGCGCAGGACGTGGCGTCGCTGCTCGATCGGCTGAACGGGACCAAGCACCTGCTCCGCGGCAACAACGATCCCGACGAGACGCTGGCCGCGAGCGGCTGGGCGAGCGTGTCGGATTACCGCGAACTGGCACTCGACGGCTCCGCGCTCATCCTGTGCCATTACCCCTTCCGCAGCTGGAACGGGCAGCATCGCGGCGCGATCGACCTGCATGGCCACAGCCACGGTCGCCTGAAGCGGATCCCGCGCCAATTCGACGTCGGCGTCGACGTCCACGATTTCACGCCGGTGACGCTGGAGACCCTTCTCGCGACGGTCTAGCCGAGGCCAGGGCTGCCGGTCCCGTCAGGACAAAAGGGCATAAGTGGCGGAGAGGGAGGGATTCGAACCCTCGGTACCCGTAAAGGCACGCCGCATTTCGAGTGCGGTACAATCGACCACTCTGCCACCTCTCCGCAGAAGACGTTTCCGGTGTCCGAAAGCACCAGTCGGTCGGTCGAGGGCGCGCCTCTAACGGGTTCGCCTTGCGGTGGCAAGCACCGTTCCGCTTGTGCGGCGCGGAAAGGCCATTAAATTACGGACATGCCCCGACACGATCCTACGGTCACCCTGCCCTTCGTCCAGATCGAGGCGCCGCCGATCGCGCACGCGCGCTTTTCGATCGGCGACGTCGTGCGGCACCGCCTGTTCGACTTCCGCGGCGTGATCTTCGACGTCGATCCGGTCTTCGCCAACACCGACGAATGGTACGAGGCGATTCCGGAAGCGGTGCGGCCGAGCAAGGACCAGCCCTTCTACCACCTGCTCGCCGAGAACATGGAGTCGAGCTACGTCGCCTATGTCAGCCAGCAGAATCTGGTGGTCGACGACAGCGACGAGCCGGTCGACCATCCGGCGATCGCCGGGCTGTTCACCGACTTCGCCGACGGCCGCTACGCGCTGCGGCGCGAACACCGCCATTGAGGCGAAGAGGGGCGCGCCCGGCGACGCCCCTCCCCTGCCCGATCAGAAGTTGATCGCCGCCTTGGCGTAGACGAAGCGGCCGTTGAAGCCGAACGGCGAGAAGTTGCTGTACGGCAGGAACTGGTACGTCGCGGGATAGCTGCCGCCGACGCTCGCCGGGCGCAGGCCGTACGGCCGGCGATCCGGATAGACGTCGAAGGCATTGTCCACGCCGACCGTCAGCTGCACGCCCTGCAATTCGTAGCTCAGCGAGAAGTCGGTGATCCACTTCGGGCGCAGCACCTGATCGTCCGGCCCAAGGGCGGTGAGGCTCAGCGCATCCGCGCCGAGCGGCGCGGTCGTCTCAGGCGAGATCACCGAGCCGTAGCGCGTGGTGCGCGCCGACACGCCGACGCCGGCGATCTTGCCGTCGGTCGCCAGCACCACCTTGGTGCGCGGCTGGCCGCGCTCGAAGCGGATGCCCTCGACCCGGCCGAACAGCACCAGCCCCGGAATCTGCGCGAGCGGCCCCAGGTTGTTGAGGCGCTTGTCGATCTGGTTCTTGGTGTAGTTGTAGGCGGCGGAGAAGTTCCACGCGCCGAGGCCGCCGAGGTTGGCGCGATAGGTCGCCACCGCGTCGACGCCCTGCGTCGTCGTGTCGAGGCCGTTGATGAAGAAGCGCGCCGCGCCGACGTTGCTGAAGCCGTTGGCCTGCAACACCGCCTGCACCGCCGCATTCTGCGCCGCGGTGCCGACGCCCGCCGCACCCAGGTTCTCGGACAGCACGACGCGGTCCTTGATCTTGATGTGGAAGTAATCGACCGTGACGTTGAAGTTGCGGAACGGGTTGAGCGTCGCGCCGCCCGACAGGTTGAGCGACTTTTCAGGATCGAGCGGCTTCGATCCGAGCGCGCGCGCCACCGGGCTGCTCACCGCCACCGTCGAGACGTCGACCGGCACGCCGGCGAGGAAGTTGGTCGAGGTGGTGGTGAAGAACTGCTGGTGGAGCGAGGGCGCGCGGAAGCCGTTCGACACCGATCCGCGCAACGCGAAGCCCGGCGCGAACTCGTAGCGCAGCGCGAGCTTGCCGTTCAGCGTGTCGCCGAAGTCGCTGTAATGCTCGTAGCGGCCCGCCGCGGTCGCGGTGAGGCCTGTGAAGAGATCGGCATCGAATTCGAGATAGCCGGCGAAGCTGTCCCGATCGACGTTGGTGCGCGCCGACGCGGGCAGGCCGCCGAACCCTTGCGCGCCCGCGGCCGCGGCGCGACCGGGGAAGGTGCAGGCATTGTTCGTGCCCGGCACCCCGCCGATAGCGGTGCAATTCGTCGCGGACGTGGTCCGCGCCGCCTGGAAGAACGGACCGGTCTGGTAGGACTGCGGATCGCCCGGCCGAATCTGGTAGATCTCGTGCCGGTATTCGCCGCCGAACGCGAACGACAGCGGCCCGGCGAGGCCGAGGTCGAACTGGCGCGACAGGTCGGCGTTGGCGAGGATCTGCGAGAAAGCGAGCCCGCCGGCATCGAACGAGCGCTGGCTCTGCGGGCCGAAAGACACGTTGACGCTGTCCTCGGTCCGGTAGTTGAGCTCGTTGCGGCCGAACCCGAGCGAGAAGTCGCCCTTGAAGCCCGCGATCTCGGCGCGGATGCCGCTGGTCGCCGACACGTCGTCGATGTTCGACTGGATCTTGGGCAAGTAGCCGTCCGGCGTCAGGCCAACGAAATTGCCGTTGGTCGGCGCGGTCGCGGGCGTGAGCACCGAGAAATCGCGGTTGGTCGCCGCGGATTGCTGGCGGAAGTTCGCCGCGGACAGGCCGTCGCGGTGACCGTAGGTGAAGAAGCCGTAGAATTCCGCGTTGCCGAGCGGCATGCCGGTGTTGATGAGGAAGTTGAAATCCTCGGTCTTGGCGTCGCCGTAGCGGAAGTCGAGGCGGTTGAAGCTCGCCTCGCGCGAATCGAAGGTGGTGCTGGTCGGGCGGATATAGTTCGGCCGCAGGTCGTAGCCCTGGCGGTTGGTGAAGTTGCGGTCGCGATATTCGCCGGTGAAGTTGAAATAGCCGCCGTCGCCGACCGGCAAGCCGACGTTGACGCCATAGGTCAGCATCGCGCCGTCGCGCGCCTTGCGCTCGCCGTCGCTGTTCGCCTGCAGGTAGCGCGAATCGGTGGTGTCGAGCGCGGGGGTGTTGCCGACCAGGCCGTTGAAGTTGGCGACGCCGTCGAGCGTGGTGATGTATTTGCCGTAGCTCACCTGCGCGCGGCCGCCCTCGCTCGCGGTCTTGAGCTGGACGTTGATCACGCCGGCGATCGCGTCGGAGCCATATTGCGACGATGCGCCGTCGCGCAGGACCTCGATGCGCTGGATCGCGAGCGCGGGGATCATGTTCATGTCGACCGCCGCGGCGCCGCGCCCGACGGTGCCGTTGATGTTGAGCAGCGCCGAGACGTGACGGCGCTTGCCGTTGACCAGCACCAGAGTCTGGTCGGGGTTGAGGCCGCGCAGCGTCGCCGGCCGCGTGACGTCGGAGCCGTCGGCGATCGAGGGCTGCGGGAAGTTGAACGAGGGGACGAGCTGGTTGAGCGTCTTGTTGAGTTCGCCCGTACCCGAATTCTGGAGCGCGCTGTCGGAGATGACGTCGATCGGCACCGGGCTGTCCGCGACGGTGCGGTTGGGTGCGCGGCTGCCGATGACCACGACCTGATCGCCCGCCTCGGCGTCCGGCGTCGTCTGCGTATCGGCGGTAGTCTCCTGGCTGGGCGCCGTCTGGATCGTCTGCGCCGCGACCGGCGCTGCGAGCGCCAGCATGGATGCGGACAGCGACAGCCCCGCGAGCAAGTTTGCACGCTTCATGAATTTCCCCTGTTTCGCGCGGCTTCGTTACCGTCACGATATGCGACACTTTATGTCGCGAGCCGGATGGGGCAAGCCGCCGTTCCGGATGTCATGCGTTTGCCACGCGGCTGTTGCTGCGTTGCCACATGCAGCGGGGGCACGATCGGCACGCTTCAGCGGTTGACAGACGGCGATGCATTAATTAGCTGCCGCCGCTCATCCCGCCGGGCCGATCCTGCGCGGGCACATGTTTTTTGGGAAGTGACTAGAGCCATGTTCGCAGTCGTGCGCACGGGCGGCAAGCAGTATCGCGTCGCCGCCGGAGACAAGATCGTCGTCGAGAAGCTGGACGGCGAAGCCGGCGCGTCGATCACGCTGGGTGACGTCCTGCTCGCGGGCGAAGGCTCGGAGCTGAAGAGCGTCGAGGGCCTGACCGTCGCCGCCGAGATCGTCGCGCAGGCGAAGGGCGAGAAGGTCATCGTCTTCAAGAAGCGCCGCCGTCACAATTATCGCCGCAAGAACGGCCACCGCCAGAACCACACGATCCTCAAGATCGTTTCGGTCGGCTGAGCCCAGCGCGAACAGGAGTAGAGCAGCATGGCACATAAGAAAGCAGGCGGTTCGTCGCGCAACGGTCGCGATTCGGCCGGTCGTCGCCTCGGCGTCAAGAAGTTCGGCGGTCAGGAAGCGATCGCGGGCAACATCCTCGTGCGTCAGCGCGGGACCAAGTTCTATCCGGGTGCGAACGTGGGGATCGGCAAGGATCACACGCTGTTCGCGCTCGTCGACGGCCGCGTGGCGTTCCACGAGGGCAAGCTCGGCCGTAAATTCTGCTCGGTGCAGATTATGGCGGAAGCCGCCGAATAACATCGGGTAACCAGCCGGGTTGCCCACCAGGGTGACCCGGTCGCACCGCCCAGGCGGTGCCAACCAAACAAGGGAGGCGGGTCACCCCGGCCTCCCTTTTTTCTTGCTCCCGACCCCGACTGTCCCTGCCGCGTCACAGGCGCGTGGCAGCGGCGTGGCCAAGGAGAGAGCAAGAATGTTCGCCAGAACCCAGAGACTGACGCTGCGGCCGGCATGGCCCGAGGACGCCTCCGCGCTCGCCGAAGCGATCGGCCATGAGGCGGTCGCGCGGATGCTGATGCGCGTCCCTTTCCCCTATTCGGTCGACGATGCGCACGCCTTCGCGGAGCAGCCGCGTGGCGCGCACGAACCGCGCTTCCTCGTCTTCGCACACGAGGCTGGGGCGGCGCCTGTCCTCGTCGGCGGCATCGCGCTGACCGACTTCGGTGGCGAGACGGGCGTGGAACTCGGCTATTGGCTGACGCCCTCGGCTTGGGGCCGCGGCTACGCGACCGAGGCGGGCCGCGCGGTCGTCGATATGGCCCGCCACGCGCTGCCGCTGTCCCGGCTCGGCGCATGGCATTTCGCGGACAATCCGGCGTCGGGTGCCGTCCTGCGCAAGCTCGGCTTCCGCCGCACCGGCCAGTCGCTGGTCAAGACTTCGGCCGGTCGCCGCGAGCCCGCCGCCGCGATCGGTTACGCGCTGGACCTCGCCGAGGACGACCGACCCACCATGCGATTCGCCGCCTGATCGCTAGGGCGTTGGCGGCAGGTCCGCGCAACGCCTCGCACGCAGGGGACGATCGGCGCCCGCTGTCCTATGCGACGGCGGCGCGATAGGCCCGACGGATGCGCCCGCTCGGTCCCTCCGCGCCGATCACCGCCAAAACGGAAACGATCGGCCTCAATCGTTTCCGTTCAGGTGTTCGACTTGTCTATGTTCGCGCCTCACGCCGTCGCCGGTTTCGGCAGCACGGCGGCTTCGTAATCGCTCTCGGCAAGGCCGATCAGCGCGCGATCGTCGTGCTTCCAGGGATGAAAGCCGGGCAGGAAGTACGCGGCCCAGACGCCGGCGATCTTGCGCGCCATGCCGGGGTTGCCGAACGCATACCAGGCGAGGCGCGCCCACACCTTGGGCCCGTGAAGGCCGTCCTGCCGCAGCAGTTCGAGCATGCCGCGGGTGCGCCCGGTGAAGAAGCGCCACGTGGTGATCAGCATCACCAGCGCCTTGATCCGCCAGCGCCTGAAGCGCGGCCAGCCCCGCGTCGCATGGAGCCAGGTGTCGTAGGCGACGCCCTTGTGCTCGATCTCCTCCGCGGCATGCCACAGCCACAGCGCCTTCGCCTGTTCCTCGCCGCCGGCCAGATGGCGCGGATCGGCGATCAGCTCGTGCGCCAGCATCGCGGTAAAATGCTCGAGCGCGGTGGTGGCGGCGAGGCTCGCGATCGGCGGCCGCCCCTTGGTCAGCGCGAGTGCGGCATCGACGTCGCGGTCGAGCGGCGCCACGTCATAGCCCTGGTCGGTGACGTGGCGGTTGAAGGCCACGTGCTCGCGCGTGTGCATCACCTCCTGCTTGATGAAGGCATTGATCTCGGCGGTCAGCTTGGCCGGCGTGCCGTCGCGGAACCGCCGCACGCTGTCGACGAAATAGCCCTCCCCCTTCGGAAAGGTCACCGACAGCGCATTGTAGAAGGCGGTGGCGATCGGATCGTCGTTCAGCCACCAGCGCCGCATCGCGACGCCGCGGCCGAAGCGACGGTCGCGCGGGGTGATGACCAGATCGTCCGGCGTGGTTGCTTTCGCCATGGATTCCTCCAAACCAAAAAGACGTAACGCGATTACTTACACACCTGTAAATAGGGCATCGACCTGACCACCGCAACCCTCCGCAAGCGCCTCTCCCCTGCCGAGAGCCGCGATGCCGCGCTCCAGGCGGCGCAACATCTGCTGATCGAGAGCGGCCCGCAGGCGGTGACGCTGAAGGCGGTGGGCGCGCGGATCGGGCGGACGCATGCCAATTTGCTCCACCATTTCGGCTCCGCCGAAGGGCTCCAGCAGGCGCTGATCTCGCGCATGGCGCTCTACATCACCTCGACGATCCGGGACGCGGTGCTGAGCAACCGTGCCGCGGCCGGCGATGCGGAGCCCGATCCGCGTGCGATCGTCGACCTCGTCTTCGACGCCTTTGATCGCGGCGGCGCGGGGGCGCTGGCGAGCTGGATGATCCTCTCCGGCAATCGCGACGCCCTCGATCCGATCCTGTCTGCGGTCCACGATCTCGTCGACGAACTCGCGGAGGGCGTGCGCCCCGCCGAGCGCCCGATCCAGGACGAGACGCTGCACCTCGTGCTGCTGGCATTGGGCGATGCACTGCTCGGCGCACCCATGGCGCAGGCGCTCGGGCTGCCCCGCGGCAAGGCGCGCGACCTCGCGGTGGCGATGCTGGCGCGCCCCTCGTGCGACGGCTGATCCGTCGGCAATGCTCCGGTGACACCGGTACAATGCATCGCCCCCTGCTGAATCGGAACCGGACGCGATAGGCAGGACCCATCGGTCGGATGGGTCAATGGTGCAGTCGTTCAAGCAATTGGCATGCGGTATTCTCGGTCACAAGCGCGTGCGTCGCCACGTCCGGTCGGACGGGTCGCGGTGGCGCTGCAACTGTGACCGATGCGGGGTACCGCTGGTCAAGCAATATAACGGCGCAAAATGGAGGCCACTCGATCGAAACGACGGCGCAATGCGCTGACCATGCGTGCGACGTCATAAACCTGTGGCGCTTTGAGCGCCGGCTTTACAGGGTTACGCCGATCGGTGCCGTGACGGGGGTCCGGAACCGGTCGGCGTTTTTCTTGCGACGGCTCGCGGCACCGCCGAAAGCGGGATCCTCAGCGGATGTCCGCAGTCGGCGATGCATGCTGCGCCCGGTAATCGCCCGGCGTCATGCCATAGGCCTCGCGGAACGCACGGCCGAGATAGGCGGCATCGCAGAAGCCCCAGCGTTCGGCGATCACCGCGATCGTCTGCCGGTCACGCCCCTCCCGCAACGTTTCGGCCACGCGGGCGAGCCGACGTTCGCGGATATAGGCCTGCACGCCGCCGCGGTCGCGCAGCAGCCTGAACAGCGTCGAGCGCGACACGCCGAGTTCGCGGCTCAGCCGGGCGGTGCCGAGCGACGGCGACCCGAGGTTGCGCTCGATCGTGTCGCGCAGTTGCACGCGCAGCGCGCGCTCATGCTGGTGCCGGTCGACCGGCGCGCTGTCGAAGCTCGCCGTCACGCTCATCGCCAAAAGGTCTAGGATCGTCTGTGCCAGGACCGGTCCCGCGCTCGCGGGCAGATGCGCCGAGGTCTCGCGTATCAGCGCCAGATGTCCGACGAACAGCGCCGCCTGCTCGGGCGGGATGACGTGGCCATGGACCGCATCGAGCGAGGGGAACAGCTGTTCGGCGAGCGCCCGCGGCAAGGCGAAACCGGTGCTGAACGAAGCCTCGGACGCATGCCACATCGGCCGGCTCATGTCGGTGAGCACGATCGACCCTGCGGGCGCGATCACGCGATGATCCCCGGCTTCCACGTGCGCGGCACCGGCATGGCGCACGTTGACCACCACATGATCGAAATCGTCTTTCGTCTTCGCCCGGGTCCGATCCCAATCCTGCGCCGTAACCCGTGCCTGGCCCACCCCGATCAGGCCGAGATCCAGCCAGTCCATCGTCGCGGTGAACGGCTCGTGAGGCGTCGTCTCGTAATGCGACGAGAGACCGGCGATGTCGGCGTCGCGCCAGAATGCGTAGCGGTCCGCCTGCGGCAGGGGTCCCGAGTCGAACACGGGTAGCCACGACAGGCGCGGGGTCGGAGCGGCCGGGGAATGCGTCGTCGTCACGACACAATGCATAGCCCGGCCCAAAACAGCGGTCCATCGCGTGTACGCCTTCGATCCGTCGGGCCGCCATCGGGGGTGGCCGTTCCCCGCCACCACGCTAAAGAGGCGCCATGCATTTCCTCGACCAGGCCAAGATCTTCGTCCGCTCGGGCGCCGGGGGCCCCGGTGCCGTCAGCTTCCGCCGTGAGAAGTTCATCGAATATGGCGGTCCCGACGGCGGCAACGGCGGCAAGGGCGGCGACATCGTCTTCGAGGCGGTGGCCGGGCTCAACACGCTGATCGACTTCCGCTACACCCAGCATTTCCGCGCGCCGCGCGGCCATGGCGGCTCGGGCAGCAACCGCACCGGCGGCGGCGGCGACGATCTCGTCATCAAGGTACCGGTCGGTACGCAGGTGCTCTCCGAGGACAAGGAGGAAGTGCTGCTCGACTTCACCCGCGTCGGCCAGCGCGAGATCTTCCTGCGCGGCGGCGACGGCGGTCGCGGCAACGCCAGCTACAAGACCTCGACCAATCGCGCACCGCGCCAGCACGGCACCGGCTGGCCGTCGGAGGAAGCCTGGGTGTGGCTGCGGTTGAAGCTGCTTGCCGATGCCGGCCTCGTCGGTTTGCCCAACGCCGGCAAGTCGACCTTCATCAACGCGGTGACCAACGCGCAGGCGAAGGTCGGTGCCTATGCCTTTACGACGACGCGGCCGCAGCTGGGCGTGGTGCGACACCGCAACCGCGAATTCGTCGTCGCCGACATCCCGGGCCTCATCGAAGGCGCTGCTGACGGCGCGGGCATCGGCGACCGGTTTCTGGGGCATATCGAGCGCTGCCGGGTGCTGCTGCATCTCGTCGACGCCAGCGATGCCGACGTCGCCGACAGCTACCGGATCGTCCGCGAGGAACTGGAGGCCTATGGCGGCGGCCTGATCGACAAGCCGCATGTCGTGGCGCTCAACAAGATCGACATGCTCGACGACGAACTGATCGAGGCCCTGTCGGCCGAACTGGCGGAGGCGAGCGGCACCGACGTCATCCCGCTGTCGGGTGCCGCCGGCACCGGCGTCGACTGGGTGCTCGATCGCCTGCTCGACGCGATCGGCCCCGCGCCAGACGCCGTCCCCGAGAATGACGAGGGCGAAGACGAGATCAGCTGGTCGCCATTGGCGTAGCAACGTCATCGATCGCGCCTGAACCCCAGGCTTGGGGGGCCGGATCGCGGACCCCAAGGAGCGCACCGCATCTTCGCCCGCCGCGTCGCTGGCAGCGTCCGTGGAACATTGGCGTGGGCTTGCGGCTGCGATAAGGGCGGCGCGTGTCTCTCTTCGCCCCCACTGCCTACCCGCGGCTCGTCGTCAAGGTCGGGTCGGCGCTGCTCGTCGCGCCGGACGGTGCGGTGCGGCGCGACTGGCTCGCGACCCTCGTCGCCGACGTGGCGGCGCGCGCTGCGGCCGGCCAGCAGGTGGCGATCGTCTCGTCGGGCGCGATCGCGCTCGGGGCGCGGCGGCTCGGCCTCGCCAAAGGCGGTCGCGCCAGCCTTGAGGATGCGCAGGCGGCAGCGGCGACGGGGCAGATCGCCTTAAGCCAGACCTGGGCGGAACTGCTTGCCGGTCATGACCTCACCGCGGCGCAGATGCTGGTCACCCTCGACGATCTGGAAGACCGGCGCCGTTATCTCAACGCGGCGGCGACGCTGGGGCGGCTGCTCGGCCTCGGCGTCGTGCCGGTCATCAACGAGAACGACAGCGTCGCGACCGAGGAAATCCGCTTCGGCGACAATGATCGGCTCGCGGCGCGCGTCGCACAAGCGGCAGGCGCGCAGGGTGTGGTGCTGCTGTCCGACGTCGACGGGCTGTACGATGCCAACCCCCACAGCAATCCCCACGCGCGGCATATCGCGCGGGTCGAGCGGATCGACGCGGTCGCCGGTATGGCGGACGCGGGCTCGGCCTCCGGTATGGGATCGGGCGGCATGGTGTCGAAGATCGCCGCGGCGCGAATCGCCACCGGCGCGGGTGCGCATCTCGCGATCGCCAGCGGACGTCACGACCACCCGCTCGCCGGCTCGCCGCGCCACACGCTGTTCGTCGCCGAGCGCACCGCACCCGCACGCAAGGCGTGGCTGGCCGGCGGCCTGACCGCGCGCGGGCGCATCCACGTCGATGCCGGCGCCGCGCAGGCATTGGCGGCAGGCAGCAGCCTCCTCGCCGCGGGAACGACAGCGGTCGAGGGCGGCTTCGCGCGCGGCGACCTCGTGACGATCGAAGGTCCGGCCGGGATCGTGGCGCGCGGCCTGGCGGAATATGATGCGCGCGAGGCGACGCGGTTGATCGGCACGCGATCGGACGAGCAGGCCGCGATCCTGGGTTACGCACCCCGCGCCGCGCTGGTGCACCGCAACCATCTGGCTCTGGTGTGAGCACGCCGCCCCGTCCCCTCCCTCACTCCGGCCCCGTTGCGGGGTCAGCACTGCGACGGAGCCTCGGACGACAGGCTCACGCGCTTCCCGTGCGGAAGAGTGGCTCCCTGCACGCGTTCGGCGTGACGATGAGCGTGAGGCGCCCGTGACGACCCTAGCCGTAACGGGGGCGACGGGTTTCGTCGGAAGCGCTTTGGTCGAACGAGCGCTGGCGGCGGGACATACGCTCCGCGCCCTCACCCGTCGGCCGCAGCGCCCCCGCGACGGTGTCGTGTGGATCGACGGCGCGCTGGATCGGCCCGAGAGCCTGGCCACGCTGGTCGATGGCGCCGACGCGATCGTGCATGTCGCCGGCGTCGTCAACGCGCCGACCCGCGCAGGGTTCGTCGCCGGCAACATCGACGGCACGCACGCGGTGCTCGCCGCCGCCGGGCAGGCCGGGGTTCGCCGCTTCGTCCATGTCTCGTCGTTGTCAGCGCGCGAGCCGGACCTCTCCCTCTACGGCTGGTCGAAGGCGGAGGCGGAGGCGCTGGTTCAGGCGAGCGGGCTCGACTGGAGCATCGTGCGACCGAGCGGGGTCTATGGTCCCGGCGACATGGAGATGCGCGACCTGTTCCGCGCCGCGCGACTGGGCCTCGCACTGCTACCGCCGCGCGGGATCGTGTCGCTGGTCGCGGTCGACGACCTCGCCCGTCTGCTGCTGGCGCTGGCCGTCCGGTCGGTAGCGCCCGCGATCTACGAAGTCGACGACGGTCATCCGCTCACCCATGCCGCGATGGCGCAGGCGATCGGCCGCGCGGTGGGCCGCCGCCGCATCGCCAAGCTGCACTTGCCGAAGCCGGTGTTGATGGCAGGCGCGCGGCTCGACCGGGCGCTGCGGGGTACAGGCGCCAAGCTGACCGCGGACCGGGTCGGTTATCTGTCACACCCCGACTGGTCGGCCCGGACCGATCTAAGCCCGCCGCCGGCGCTCTGGACGCCGCAGATCGCGCTCGAGGCCGGGCTTGCCGAGACCGCGCGATGGTATCGCGCCAACGGCCTGCTATAGCGCCGCAACCCTGCCGCATTTGACCGCCATTCGGATGACCATCATGACCGACCGCACCCAGATCCTCGACACGATCTTCACGCAGATCGAACCCTTCAACAAGAAGGGCGTCGCGCTCACCGAAGCGACGACCTTTCAGGGCGACCTCGAATGGGACAGCCTGACCGTGATGGACTTCGTCGCCGCGATCGAGGACGAATTCGACATCATCATCACGATGAACATGCAGGCCGAGATCGAGAATATCGGCCAGCTCGCCGACGCGGTCGCCAAGCTGAAGGCGGACGCATGACCGAGACCGGCTTGCAGCCCGAGGCGCTCGACCTGGCACCGGCCCCGGTCGCGCCGGAGCGGGACCTGATGTCGAAGTTCGACGCGCTGATCGCCGAGCGACAGGCATTGATCGACACGGGCGTCACCGACCCCTTCGCGATCGTCATGGAACAGGTGAAGAGCCCGACCGAAGCGGTGATCGCCGGTCGCGAGACGATCCTGCTCGGCACCTACAATTACATGGGCATGACCTTCGATCCGGACGTCATCGCCGCCGGCCACGCCGCGCTCGACCAGTTCGGGTCTGGCACCAACGGCAGCCGCATGCTCAACGGCACCTTCCGCGACCATATGGAGGCCGAGGCCGCGCTGCGCGACTTCTACGGCACCAGCGGCGCGATCGTCTTCTCGACCGGCTATATGGCCAATCTCGGCATGATCTCGACGCTGGTCGGCAAGGGCGAATACGTCGTCCTCGACGCGGACAGCCATGCCTCGATCTACGACGGCTGCAAGCAGGGCTATGCCGAGATCGTCCGCTTCCGCCACAACAGCGTCGAGGATCTCGACAAGCGCCTCGGCCGCCTGCCGAAGGAGGCGGGCAAGCTCGTCGTGCTGGAGGGCGTCTATTCGATGCTCGGCGACATCGCGCCGCTGAAGGAGATGGTCGCGGTCGCCAAGAAGCACGGCGCGATGGTCCTGTCCGACGAGGCGCATTCGATGGGCTTCTACGGCCCCAACGGCCGCGGGGTGTACGAGGACCAGGGGCTGGAGGGCGAGGTCGATTTCGTCGTCGGCACCTTCTCCAAGTCCGTCGGCACGGTGGGGGGCTTCTGCGTGTCGAACCACCCGAAGTTCGAGGCGATCCGCCTCGCCTGCCGCCCCTATATCTTCACCGCCAGCCTGCCGCCGTCGGTGGTCGCGACCGCCGCAGCCTCGATCCGCAAGCTCAAGACCGCCGAGGGCAAGCGCGCGCAATTGTGGGCCAACGCGCGCCAGTTGCACGGCGGCCTCAAGGCGCTGGGCTTCAGGCTCGGCACCGACGCGCCGGACAGCGCGATCGTCGCGGTGATCCTCGACGATCAGGAGCAGGCCGTGGCGATGTGGCAGGGGCTTCTCGAGGCGGGCGTCTACGTCAACATGGCGCGGCCGCCGGCGACGCCGGCCGGCACCTTCCTGCTGCGCTGCTCGCTCTGCGCCGAGCATAGCGCGGCGCAGCTCGACACGGTGATCGAGCGCTTCCGGGCGGCGGGACAGGCCGTGGGCGCGATCCGCTGAAACCCGCGACACGCGCCGCGTCCGCCTTTTCATGAACGTCGAAACGGGGTAGCATCGCTGCCGTGATGCGGGACGACGCCGAAACGGTCCCGGGGGGGGCCCTGGGTGGCGACGCGGCCTGGCGGACCGTCACGCTGGTCGTGATGGGTCTGCTCGGCGCGGCGGTGCTCGTCGCGCTGATCGCCACGCTCGGCAACGCCAATCGCCAGCGCGACCGCGCGCTCGAGGCGCAGGCGCACAGCTACGACGTGATGATCCTCGCCCGCACGGTGTCGGGGACGATCGCGCGCGCGGAGGCCTCGCTCGGCCGCTACGTCATCAGCGGCAAGGCCGAGCAGGAGCTCGGCCAGATCTACGTCGATCAATGGCGGCTCGCCGGTACGCAGCTCAGCCGGCTCGAACAGCTGACCCGCACGACGGGGGAACAGAGCGCGCGCGTCGCGCAGCTGCGCACAGCGTACATGCAGCGCGGCGAGGAGCTGTCGCTGACCGCGCTCAGCACCACCTACGGCAAGAACAACCAGGCGCTCGCCCGCTATTACAAGGCGCGCCAGTCGCCGACCCTGGCGGCGATCGACCAAGCCCTCGATCAGATCATCTCCGGCGAGCGCGCCTTGCTCGACGCCCGCACCGCGGATGCCATGCGCACCGTCGGCCGATCGAGCCGGATCGCCGGCGTGCTCGCCGTCTTCGGCGTGCTGATCGTGCTCGGCGCGCTGGTGCTCGGCTGGTTCACCTTGCAGGCGATCGGCGAGCGCGCGATGGCCCGGGCGGATGCGGAAGCGGAACGCGAGCGTGCCGAGGCGCTCGCCGCCGCGGTCGCACAGGCGACCGACGAGCTACGGTTGCAGGAAGCCAAGCTGCGCCAGATCCAGAAGATGGAGGCGGTCGGGCAGCTGACCGGCGGTATCGCCCACGACTTCAACAACATGCTCGCCGTCGTCCTGGGCGGTCTGGAACTCGCGAAGCGGGCGGTGACAAGCGATCCGGCCGCGGTCGCCCGCCACCTCGACAATGCTGCGGACGGCGCCAATCGCGCTGCCGCGCTCACCCGCCGCCTGCTCGCCTTCAGCCGCGAGGAGTCGCTGAAGCCCGAGCCGATCCGGCCGGGCCTGCTCGTGTCGGGCATGTCCGAACTGCTCGACCGCACGCTGGGCGACGCGATCACCGTCGCGGTGCGGGACACCGCTCCGGTCTGGCACGTGCGCGCCGACCGGGTGCAGCTCGAAAATGCGGTGCTCAACCTTGCGGTCAACGCGCGCGACGCGATGAACGGCCGCGGGCATCTGCTGATCGCGACGGGCGCGGCGACGCTCGCCGAACATCAGGTCGATCATTGTGCGGCCGGCGACTATCTGACGATCGCGGTGACCGACACCGGCACCGGCATGACGCCGGACGTCGTCGAGCGGGTCTACGAGCCCTTCTTCACCACCAAGGAAGCCGGCAAGGGTACCGGCCTCGGCCTCAGCCAGATCTTCGCGCTCGTCCGGCAGCTGGAGGGCTCGATTGTCATCGACACCGCGCCCGGCAAGGGCACGACGGTCACCCTCTACCTGCCGCGGGACACCACGGCGGACGTTTCCCCGGCCGCCGCCCTGGTCGAGGTCACGCCGGCCACGCCGGTCGCGCAGGCGTTGCAGGTGCTGGTGGTCGAGGACGACCCGCGCGTGCTTGCCGCGACCCTGGGTGCGCTCGAGGAGCTCGGCCACCATGCCGTCCCCTGCGACGCGCCGGTCAAGGCGGCCGGCCTCCTCGCCGAACACACGGGCATCGACCTCATCATCTCGGACGTGCTGATGCCCGGCCAGACCGGGCCGGAGATGATCGCGGCGCTCGGCCCCGTGTTCCCGCATATCGCGGTGCTGTTCGTCACCGGTTTCGCCGGCGAGGCGAATGCCGCCGAGTTCGGCGACCATCACCTGCTGCGCAAACCCTTCACGCTGACCGGGCTGGAACGCGCGATCGGCGCGGCGATGGCGCGCGAGCGGCCAGCGCCGCCGCATCAGATCGCCGCCGAATAGCGCTGCCTTTTTTGGCTGACGGCCGCTCCCCCCGCGCCTATACCCGCGGCTTCCCGTCCCGGCCCGAGCCCCTGCCCGCATGACATCCCTCGACCGCTACATGGCCCGGCTGATCGCGCTGCCGCTGTTTTCGACGCTGACGATCGCCGCCATGCTGCTGGTCCTCGACCGCATCCAGCGCCTGTTCGTCTTCGTCGCGACGGAGGGCGGGCCGATCAGCGTGGTGTGGCGGATGCTCGCCAATTTGCTGCCCGAATATCTCGGGCTCGGCATCCCGATCGGCCTGCTGCTCGGCATCTTGCTCGCCTTCCGCCGGCTCGCCGCCAATTCGGAGCTGGACGTGCTGCGCGCGGTCGGCGTCAGCTATACGCGCATGCTGCGCGTGCCGTTCATGTATGCGATCGTGCTGGCGGCGCTCAACATCGCGATCGTCGGGTTCATCCAGCCGCAGGCGCGCTACTATTACGAGCAACTGCGCTTCGAATTGCGCACCGGCGCGCTCGGCGCGTCGATCAAGGTCGGCGAATTTACCCATTTCGGCGACCGCATGACGCTGCGCATCGAGCAGAGCCATGACAAGGGGCGCAAGCTCGACGGCATCTTCGTCTATTACAACGACAAGGGCACGAGCTATTCGGTGACCGCGCAGTCGGGCCAGTTCCTCGCAACCGACGATCCCAACACGATCATCTTCCGCCTGACCAAGGGGACCTTGGTTCACAAGGCGCCGAACTTCACCGTGCCGCGGGTGCTGACCTTCACCTCGCACGATCTGCCGATCCCGCTGCCGCGCTACGAGAACTTCCGTCAGCGCGGCGGCCGCAACCTCGAGTTCACGCTGCCCGAGCTCGCCAAGCTCGGCCACAGCTCACAGAGCGAGGAGCAGCGCGACAGCAGCCGTTCGGAGTTCCACTTCCGCCTGGTCGAGGTGGCGACGATGTTCCTGCTGCCGCTGCTGGCGGTGGCGCTGGGCGTGCCGCCGAAGCGATCGAGCTCGGGCTTCGGCGCGTTCCTCGCGATCGTGATGATCGTCGCCTACCACAAGGTGAACGAATATGCCGCGTCGATCGGCGAACTCGGACGGATCGACCCGCTGATCGCGCTCTGGGTGCCGTTCTGCATCTTCGCCGGCATCATTTTGTGGATGTACTATCAGATCGCCTATGTGCCGGGCGGCCAGCCGATCGGCGCGCTCGAGCGCGGCTTTTCGAAGCTGGTCAAGCTGTTCGTCCGCTACATCCCCGGCCGCGGCCGCAAGAAGGGCATGGCATGACCAGCTTCTTCCCCTCGCGCACCGTCGCCTTCTACATGGTGCGGCTGTTCCTGACCCGCACCTTCGGCCTGCTGGCGGCGCTGGTGCTGATCCTCCAGACGCTCGACCTTCTGGGCGAGTCCGGATCGATCCTCGCGCATCCCGGCAACACGCAGGCGCAGGTCTGGCAATATGTCGGCCTGCGCGCGCCGCAGATCATCGCCTTCCTGCTGCCCTTTTCGGTGTTGCTCGGGGCAATCGCGACCTTCTTCACGATGAACCAGAACAGCGAGGTGATCGCGTTGAAGGCGGCGGGCCTGTCGGCGCACCAGGTGCTGGCGCCGCTGCTGATCGCCAGCCTCGGCGTCGCCGGGATCAGCTTCGCGTTCAACGAGCGGATCGTCGCCCGCGCGACCGCGACGCTCGACCAGTGGAAGGACGTCGACTACGGCCCGCTGCCGATCGACCGCGGCGAGCGCACCAACGTGTGGGTGCGTGATGGCGACGACCTGATCGCGGTGCAGCAGGTGCGCGGACGGGGCGAGGCGACGCGGCTCGGCAACGTCACCGTCTACGACCGCACCGGCGGCGAGCTGGTCGCGATCATTCGCGGCGCGAGCGGGCGCCATGCCGGCAACGGCTGGGCGATCGGCCCGACGACGCGGTTCGACGTCGCGACGGGCCGGGTCTCGAACATCGGGACGGTGGTGGTCGCGCCGGGCGTGCGCCCCGATCAGTTCACGCTCGGCAACGTCAATCCCGACGGGCTCGACTTCGCGCAGCTCGCCTCCGCGATCGGCGACCTGCGCGATGCGGGACGGCCGACCAAGTCGCTGGAGGGCACGCTGTGGCACAAGCTGTCCAGCCCCCTGTCGGCGGTGCTGATGCCGCTGCTCGGCGCGGTGGCGGCGTTCGGCATCGCGCGTTCGGGCCAGCTGTTCGTGCGCGCGGTAATCGGCATGGCCTTGGGCTTCGCCTATTTCGTCGCGGACAATTTCGCGCTCGCGATGGGCAATCTCGGCGCCTATCCGCCGTTTCTGGCGGCCTGGGCGCCGTTCCTACTGTTCCTGCTGATCGGCGAGGCGGTGCTGATCCGTACCGAGGAGTAAGCAGAGCGGTGCCGCACGATTTATGTCCATTTCGAGCATTTCGTTAACCACAACGCGTTAACCCTCGGGACGCGGGCGGGAGAGCCTGCGCACGACCGGGGACATACAATGCCGATATCATCCTGCCCGCAGGCCCTGCATGGCTGACCTCATCGCTCGTCAGCAGACCGTATCGCCGTTCGCCAAGGCGCGGGTCACCGCCGGCTACGGCGGGAAAAATGTGGCCGCGGCCGCACCCGCACCCGCAGCGATCGTGCCGAAGGCCAAGGCTGCTACGCCGCCCGCCTCCAAAGGCGACGTGGCAACCATCTCGCTCGGCGCGCGAAGAGCCGCCGCGCAGATCGCGGATGCACACAAGGACTTCGACGTGTTGGCGAAAGAGGTGCGCGCCTCGCTCGATTCTCGCAGTGAAGGCACCACGGGGCTGGAGGCGCTGTCCGGGCGAGCGCTGGCAGCGATCGCGCTTGATCGCGGCACCATCTTTTCGCGAAACGACGTTCTGGCGGCAAAGGCCGAGTTGCAGTCACGCGAGCGCGAAGGCGTGACGAGCGCGATGCGCAGTGGCGGCGGCCTTGCCGGGCTCGCCACGTACAGCCGGACCTTGATGTCGGACTACGACGCCATGAGCAGCGAAGAACGGCAGGCGCGCGGATGGACCGAGCGCACACGCTCCGCTGCCGCAGCTCTCGTTACGCAGACCCTCGGGCAGACACAGCCCAGCCTGTTCGACCGGATGGGCTGATCCAAATACCCCCGGCAGGAGGGCCGGGCCAATGGCGGGGAGAGAAGAGTATGGAAATCACCAACGCGACCGCGGCAACGGCGAAGGGCGCTACAACCGTCACGCCGGCATCGACGCCCACCGACTCCTTCGCCAAGGCGCTGGCCACGCAATCGCAAACCGTCACCGCGCGGAGCAAGACGATCAAGACGGCCCGTGTGATGCGGCCGATCATGGTCCCCAAGGCCATGTCGTTGAAGCAGGCCAGCGGCACTGCGGCTACGCCAGCGCCGATGACTGCGGCGCAGACCCGCGCTACTTACGGCGAGGGTACCCTCGCCACCATCCTCGCCCGGATCAGGCGGGTCTGAGCCGCCTGGACGCGGATCAGCGCGGCTGGAGGGTGCTGCGGACGATCTTGTTCACGAGGCCCGGCAGACCGGCATAGCTCGCCTTGTGATAGGGCGAGCCCTGCTCGAGCGCCGCAGTGATGCGGCGGTGCGCCTCGCCGAGCGCATGATAGGGCAGGCTCGGCAGCAGGTGATGCAGCGCGTGGTAGCGCAGGCCGACCGGCGCCCACAGCGCGGGGAGCAACGCCGGCGGCGGCACGTTGACCGAGTCGAGATATTGCGCGGTGACCGACATCGGCTCGCCGTCGTTCTCCCAGAGGTGCGCGACCAAGGTGCGGACCTGATTGACCACGGCGACGCCCGATCCCACCGCCAGCGCGATGAGCACCGAGCGCGGGAAC
>JBKBTU010000001.1:31867-42454 GCA_046290715.1 Sphingomonas sp.
CCCGATCGGGGCGAGCGCAGAGATCACCACGAACGCCGGCAGCGTCCACGGCTTCATCAGCGCCAGCGGCAGATATTCGGGGTCTTCCGAGGTGCCGTAGCGCGTCTTGGCATGGTGGAGGTTGTGGACGCCTTCGTACATGAAGCTCGGCACCAGCATCGGCACGCCGACGAGCGCGTTCCACCCGCCGCGGAAGCGCGGCAGGGCGCTATGCTTCATGTGGCTGACTTCGTGGATGAAGCTCAACGCGCGGTACAACGCGAGGGCCGACACCACCGCTGCCAGCACGACGACACCCGTACGCTCCGCAGTCACCGCAACGGCGAGCGCGCCGTAGCCGACGACCACAGACGCGATCAGGTCAGCCCAGTAGATGCCTGGACGCGGCGCGATGAGGTCGCGCGTCGCCTCCGCGGCGGCACGCAGCATCGCCTTGTCGTCGGCGATGCGCGGGCGCACGGGGCGTGCCGCCGCCTCGGCGGCGGGCGCACGGGAGAGGGTCAGCGAGCGTTCCATGGCGTGGTCCATTGCCTCCAGATAGTGGCGACAGCGTGGCATTCACAGGTCCCCGCCCCTCCGCCGCGGCGCAACGTTCCGATCACAGATGACGGAATCGTCACTCGCATCCCCGCGCCGACCTGCTAGACCGCGCGGCAAAAGGGAGGCCAGCCTTGAGCGACCTGACGATCACGCCCGTCACCACCAAGCGCGAGCGCAAGGCGTTCGTCGACCTGCCGTTCCGCCTCTATGCGGACGATCCCGCCTGGGTGCCGCCGCTGAAGGGCGAGGCGCTCGGCCTCATCACCCCTGAGAAGAATGGCTGGTACAGCCACGCCAAGGCGCAATTGTTCCTGGCGCACGAGGGCGGCCGGGTCGTCGGGCGCATCTCCGCGCATGTCGACACGCTGGCGCTGACGATGCCCGCGGAGCAGGGCTTCGGCCCCGGCGTCGGCTTCTGGGGGCTCATGGACGCCGAGCGCGAGGACATCTTCGTCGCGCTGCTCGCCAAGGCAGAGGGCTGGCTGCGCGGTGAGGGCATGACGCGGGCGCTCGGCCCGGTGTCGCAGTCGATCTGGGAGGAGCCGGGGCTGCTCGTCCAGGGCTTCGATCATGCGCCGACGATCATGATGGGCCATGCCAAGCCCGAATATCAGGGCTGGATCGAGCGCGCCGGGTACGAGACGGTGAAGCAGCTGTTCACCTACGAACTCGACATCACCCAAGAATTTCCGCCGATCGTCAAGCGGATCATAAAGTCAGGCGAGGCGAACAAGCGGATCGTCGTTCGCGAAGTCGACAAGCGCCGGTTCGAGGAAGAGGCGGCAATCATCCTGTCGATCCTGAACGACGCGTGGAGCGACAATTGGGGCTTCGTCCCCCTCACCCCGCCGGAGATCAAGGACGTCGGCGTCAAGCTGAAGCCGATCGTCTTCAACGACCTGATCCGCATCGCCGAACTCGACGGCAAGCCGGTGGCGTTCATGATCACGCTTCCCGACCTCAACGAGCCGCTGAAACCGCTGAACGGCTCGCTGCTGCCGTTCGGCTGGGCGAAGCTGCTGCTCTGGCTCCGCCGCCCCAAGGTGCGGACGATGCGCGTGCCGCTGATGGGCGTGGTGAAGGAGCTGCAATCGTCGCGGATGGCAAGCCAGCTCGCCTTCATGATGATCGAATATATCCGCCGCGCGTCGGTGCAGCATTACGGCGCCAGCCGCGGCGAGATCGGCTGGATCCTCGACGACAACCAGGGGATGCGGTCGATCGCCGAGACGATCGAGAGCCGGGTGAACAAGGTGTACAACGTGTACGAGAAGGCGTTGTAGAGCCTTCTTACTCCTCCCCGGAACGGGGAGGTGGCAGCCGCAGGCTGACGGAGGGGCGGCCAAGCAGCGGATCGCTCGGGGCTGCCCCTCCACCACCGCCTTCGGCGGCGGTCCCCCTCCCCGTTCCGGGGAGGATTTTAGACGGTGAAGCTTTCGCCGCAGCCGCAGGCGCCCTTGGCGTTGGGGTTGTTGAACACGAAGCCCGCGGTGAAATCGTCTTCGACCCAATCCATCGTCGAACCGACGAGGTAGAGGATCGACCCGCCGTCGACGAAGAGGGTGCCGCCCGGCGTGTCGATACGTTCGTCGAAGGGCTTGGCCTCGGTGACGTAGTCGACCGAATAGGCAAGGCCCGAGCAGCCGCGGCGCGGGGTCGACAGCTTGACACCAATCGCGCCCTCCGGCGCGCGCGCCATCAGATCGGCGATGCGCGCATCGGCCGAGGGGGTGAGGATCAGCGGCGCAGGACGCTGGCGAAGGGTGGTGGCCATGGTCTTCTTCCTAACTCGATCGCAGTATCACCTTGATCGAAATGCCTAGAGCATACCCAGTTCGAGCTTCGCCTCGTCGGACATTTTCTGCGGGTCCCAGGGCGGATCCCAGACGAGGTTGACGTCGGCGAAGGCGATGCCGGGGACGGCGGCGACGCGCATCTCGACCTCCGCGGGCATCGACTCGGCGACCGGGCAATGCGGCGTGGTGAGCGTCATCGTCACCACCGCCTGCCCCTCGGCCGTCACCTCGACGCCGTAGATCAGCCCGAGATCGTAGATGTTGACCGGGATCTCGGGGTCGTAGATCTCCTTGAGCGCGTCGATCACGCCCTCGTACAGCGCGCCGCCCGGTTCGCCGGGGGCGTCCCCCTGCGGCTTCTGCTGCAGGAAGCCCGACAGATAGTCGCGCTGGCGCGGTTCGACGGCGTCTTCGACGCGCGGTTCGACTGCGTCTTCGACGCGGGCACGCGGCGGCGGGGTCACCGCGTCCACTTCCTCGATACGGATCGTATCGCTCATCCGAATATCCCTACCCAAAAATCCGAGTCACTCTCTCGACGCCGCGGACCAGCGCCTCGATGTCCTGCGGGCCGTTGTAGACCGCGAAGCTCGCCCGCGCGGTCGCATCGACGCCGAGCGCGTCCATCAGCGGCTGTGCGCAATGATGCCCGGCGCGGATCGCCACCCGGCCCTCGTCCAATATGGTGCCGACGTCGTGGGGATGCACCCCCTCGACCGCGAAGCTGACGATGCCGGCGCTGTCCTCCGGCCCGAACAGGCGGACCGAGTTGAGCGACGACAGCGCCGCGCGCGCGTCGCGGACCAGCGCGGCCTCGTGGGCATGGATGCGCTCGATGCCGATCCCCTCGACATAGTCGATCGCCGCGGCGAGGCCGAGCGCGCCGACGATATGCGGCGTCCCCGCCTCGAACCGCCCCGGCGGCGGCGCATAGGTCGTCCTGGCGAAGGTGACGCGGTCGATCATCGATCCGCCGCCCTGATAGGGGGGCAGCTCGCCAAGCAGTTCGCCCCTGCCCCACAGCACGCCGATCCCGGTCGGCCCGTAGAGCTTGTGGCCCGAGAAGACGTAGAAGTCGCAGCCGATCGCAGCGACATCGACGGCGAGGCGCGGTACCGCCTGGCATCCGTCGAGCAGGATCTTCGCGCCGACGCCGTGGGCAAGCGCGGTGGCACGCTTGGCGTCGAGCACCGAGCCGAGCACGTTCGAGACGTGTGCGAGCGCGACGAGCTTGTGCTGCGGCGTCAGCATCCGCTCCATCGCGTCGAGGTCGATGCGATGGTCCTGCGTCAGCGGCAGCACGTCGATCGCGGCGCCGACGCGCTCCGCCGCCATCTGCCACGGCACGATGTTGCTATGGTGCTCCAGCATGGAGAGCAGGATGCGGTCGCCGGCCTTCAGTTGCGTCGCCGCCCAGCAGTGCGCGACGAGGTTGATCCCTTCGGTCGCGCCGCGGACGAAGACGATCTCGTCGGGGGTCGCGGCGCCGATGAAGCGCGCAACCTTCTGGCGCGCGGCCTCATAGGCGAGCGTCATGTCGGCGGAGCGCTGGTACACGCCGCGGTGGACGGTGGCGTAGGTCTCGCCATAGGCGCGCGCGATCGCGTCGATGACGGGCTGCGGCTTCTGCGCGGTGGCGGCGGTGTCGAGATAGGCCCAGCCCTGCGGGATGGCCGGGAAGTCGGCGACGCGGTCGAGCGGGGCTTCGGCGACGGTCATGCGAAGGCTCCGGTGCCGCGGAAGTGGACGAAGCGGAAGGTATGTAAGCCTCCAAACTCCTCCCCGGCACGGGGAGGTGGCGCCGCGAAGCGGTGACGGAGGGGGGCTTCCACGGGCGATACCGTTCGCGGAAGCCCCCCTCCCCCAGCTGCGCCGGTCCCCCTCCCCGTGCCGGGGAGGATTTGGAGTGTGGCCCTCACAACGCGCGCTCCAGCCACGCGTCGGCATCCGCAGCGAACACCTCGCGCACGGTCTCGTCCGCGATCCGGTCGAGCGCATCCGCCACGAACGCGCGGGTCAGCAGCGCCTTGGCGCGCGCCTGCGGAATGCCGCGGCTCTGCATGTAGAAGAGCGCGCGCGCGTCGAGTTCGCCGACCGTGGCGCCGTGCGCGCACTTCACGTCGTCGGCGAAGATCTCGAGTTCGGGCTTGAGGTTCACCGTCGCGGTGCGCTGGAGCAGCAGGCCGCGCAAGCTCTGTTCGCCGTCGGTCTTCTGCGCGTCGCGCGCGACCTCGACCGCGGCGGCGAGGCTGACGGTGGAGCGGTCCGCGGCGACCGCGCGCCAGAGCTGGTGCGACTGGCCGTTGGGATGCGCGTGGCGGACGCGCACCGCGCATTCCTGGCGCTGCGCGTCGCGGGTGAGCAAGGCGCCGCCGAGCTCGGCATAGGCGCCGTCGGCATTCAGCGTCAGCGCGGCGTCGAGGCGGGTGCCGGCGGCGGTTGCGCCGAGCGCAACGGAAACGAAGCTCGCCGCCTGCGCGATCGCCACCTCGTCGCGGGTCGAGACGAAGCCCGCATCCTGGACGATCCTTACCGCGCGCATGACGCGCGCGCCCGTGCCGAGGTCGAAGCGGGTCAGCGTGTTGGTCCAGCCGGCGCCGGTGTAGGTCTCGACCAGCGTGAGCACGGCATCTTCGCCGAGGGTGATGGTCAGCGGCGTGTGGCTGTCCCCGCCGGCGTTGGCACGGACAATCTCGAGGCGCGTGACGCTTCGGGGCGCGAGCGTGATCGCATACCCCTGCCCCGCCGCGTGGCGCGCGAGCGGGTGGTCGCTGGCGAACGTCGTCGGCGCGATCGCGAGGTTCGCAGGCTGGTCGACCAGCTGGCCGTCGACGAATTCCAGCCGGACGGCGTCGGCGAGGATCGGGTCGGGGACGGTGGTGGACATCGCCGGCAGCGCGCGCGCGGCTTCGAGCGCGGGCATGTCCGCCCAGCGGAACGCCTCGTCGCGGGTGGTGGGCAGGTCGAGAACGGCGGTCATGCGGCGAGGCTCTTTTGGTCGCGCCAAGGCGCGGAGGCGCGGAGAAGAAGAGAAGAGAGGGTGTCTGCGGCGCTTTCCTGCAAATCCTCCCCGGCACGAGGATGGGGACCGGCGAAGCTGGTGGAGGGGGGCTTCCGCAAGCGGTGCCGTGCGGGGAGAGCCCCCTCCACCACGCCGCTGCGCGCCGCGGTCCCCCTCCCCGCACCGGGGAGGTTTTGGTGCATGCGAATGCCGGCGACCTCATCTCCTCCTGGTACGGTGAGGATCACGCTCACGCGAAGGCGGGCGCCTGACGCAGCTGCTGGTACGCCGCGATCACCTTTTGCAGCATGCCCTCGTGGCTGCGGTCGCCGCCGTTGCGGTCGGGGTGGTATTGCCGCACCAGTTCCGAATAGCGCTTGCGCAGCGCCATGCGGTCGGCATCGGGGGCGAGGCCTAGCACCTTCAGGCTCGCGCGGTCCTGCCCCGACAGCGGCTTGCCGTCGCGCCGCTCGGGCGCCGTCTCGCGCCGGTAGCGCGCGCCGATCGCGTCGAGCGGGTCGCTGAAATCGGCCCAGCGCGGACCCGGGTCGCCGCCGTTGGCGCGCGCGAAGGCGCGCGTCTCCCGCTCCCAGCCGGCGAGCGGGCGCTGGGCGTGGTGGATCTCGTCGGCGGTCATGCCCTCGAAATAATTGTACCGGCTGTTGAACGCGCGGACGTGGTCGAGGCACATCCAGCGGAACGCGCCCGGTCCGTTGCCGTCGGCGGCGCCCTCCAGCGGCGGCGCACGAAACTCGCCCGGCTCCTCGCACCCCGGCTCGGCGCAGATCCGCCCCTGGGCTTCCATCCGGCCGTGGAACCGCGTGTGCGGCCGGTCCTTCCTGTCACTCGCGCGCGCCACGAACGCTCCCTAATCGACGCAATACCGGTATATAGGCGCGATGACCGACACCGCCACCGCCGCCGTTCCGCTCGCCGACATCATCGCCGAACGCCTCACCGCCGCCCTCGCGCCGACGCATCTGCAGGTGGTCAACGACAGCCACCACCACGCCGGCCACATGGGCGACGACGGCACCGGCGAATCGCATTTCACCGTGATCGTCGAGAGCACCGCCTTCGCCGGACAGAGTCGCGTCGCCCGCCAGCGCGCGGTCAACGCCGCGCTCGCCGACCTCCTCGCCACCCGCATCCACGCGCTCGCGATCAAGGCGCGCGCTCCGGGAGAATGACCATGTTCGACGATTTCGTGCTCCAGACGATCACGCCCGTCACCCACGACCTGGGCGGCTTCAAGGTCCACCGGACCCTGCCGAACAAGGAGCGGACGATGGTCGGCCCGTTCCTGTTCTTCGACCAGATGGGGCCGGCGCATCTCGAGGTCGGCGGCGGCATCGACGTGCGGCCGCACCCGCACATCAACCTGGCGACCGTCACCTATCTGTTCGACGGGGCGATCGAGCATCGCGATTCGCTCGGCACCGCGGCGCGGATCGAGCCGGGCGCGGTCAACCTGATGACCGCGGGGCACGGTATCGTCCATTCGGAGCGCTCGCCGGGCGACGAGCGGCAGGTCGGGCCGGCGCTGTCGGGCATCCAGACCTGGCTCGCCCTGCCCGAGGAGCGCGAGGAGATGGACCCCGCGTTCGAGCATGTCGCCAAGGCGCAGCTGCCGGTGCTCGACGCGCACGGCGCCCGCGCGCGGATCATCATGGGCGAATTGTGGGGCCTGCGCGCCCCCACCACGACCTATGCAGGGACGATCTACGCCGACGTATTGCTCGACGCGGGCGCCAGCGTGCCGGTCGACGTCGCCGCCGAGGAGCGCTGCGTCTATCTTGCGATGGGCGAGGCGACGCTGGAGGGCGTGCCGCTCGAACCGATGAAGCTCTATGTGCTGCGCCCCGGTATCGCGGCGACGCTGCGCTCCGCCAGCGGCGGGCGGGTGATGCTGGCCGGCGGCGACGCCTTCCGCACCCCGCGCCACGTCTGGTGGAATTTCGTCAGCTCGCGCCGCGAACGCATCAACGAGGCGAAGCGCGCCTGGAAGGCGGGCGAGTTCCCGCTCGTGCCGGGCGACGACAAGGAGTGGATACCGATCCCCGAGGTGCCCAATACGGTGAGCTATCCGTAAGGCGTTTGCAAACTAGCGCATCGACCCAATCCCTGCGTCACCCCGAAGTTGGGCTCCCATCAAAGTACTACTTTGATGGGGTCCCTTGTTCCGGGGTCCACCGGTCCGCAGAGACCGACGTCCAGGATGTGCTGAACGGTGGATGCCGGAACAAGTCCGGCATGACGGGGTAAGGGTGGTCGGACGGCGCGTCCTTCCAGCACACACAGCAAGAATGACAAGGAGAGGCCGATGACCCTACCCCCGCTGCGCCGCATCGCGCTCGCCACCGGCGTCGAGCTCGACGTCCAGGTCGCCGGCGATCCCGCGAATCCGCCGGTGATCCTGCTCCACGGCTTTCCCGAATCGCACCGCACGTGGCGCGGCATCGTCCCCGACCTCGCGCGCGACCATTATGTGATCGCCCCCGACCAGCGCGGCTATGCGCGCTCGTCGAAGCCCGAGGGGGTCGAAGCCTATGCCGCGGACAAAATCCTGGCCGACCTCGTGGCGCTCGCCGATGCGCTGGCGATCGACCGCTTCACCCTCGTCGGCCACGACTGGGGCGGCGCGGTCGCATGGATGGCGGCGCTCGGGCGCCCCGATCGCGTCGCGCGGCTGGTGATCGTCAACGCGCCGCATCCCCTGCTCTTCCAGCGCGCGCTGTTCGACGAGCCCGAGCAGCGCCGCGCCAGCCAGTACATCACCCGCTTCCGCGACACGCGCATCGACCAGGGGCTGGTCGGCGCCGGCCTGGAGAAATTCCTCGGCTCGACCTTCGCCCAGCATATCACCGGCGCGATCGCCGGCGCGGACAAGGCCGCCTATCTCGACGAATGGTCGCAGCCCGGCGCGATGACCGCGATGCTCAACTGGTACCGCGCGTCCGGCGTCATCGTGCCCGGCATGGACGAGGCGCCGCCCCGCCCCGCCTTCCTCGACAAGCCTTTCCCGCCCGTGACGCAGGACACGCTGGTGATCTGGGGGACGCGCGACAAGGCGCTGCTGCCGGTACTGGTCGACGGCCTGCCGTCCTACGTTCCGCAGCTCACCGTCGAGAAGATCGACGCGGGCCATTTCGTCCCCTGGGAAAAGCCGGAGGCGGTGCTCGCCGCGATGCGCCGCTGGGGGATCTGACCTTTCGCTTGGCTGACCGGCGCATTCCGTGCCGGTTCAGCCGGATGGACCCAAAAGGCTGTCATGCGTTTGGCTTTCCGGCCGAAACGCAGAAGACAGTGAAGGAGTAGCATCCATGCGTAAGATCATCATCGCCGCCCTCGCCGCCGCGACCATCCTGCCCGCCGGCGCCGCCAGCGCGCAGAGCGCACGCGAGGTCCGTCAGAGCGCGCGTGAGGTCCGTCAGTCGGAGCGCGATCTCGCCGAGGCGCGCCGCTACGGCGACCGTCGCGACGTCCGCGAGGCGCGCCGCGAAGTGCGTGAAGACCGTCGGGAGCTGCGTGAGGACTGGCGCGACTATCGCCGCGCGCACGGCGACGTCTACCGCCGCGGCGGCTATCAAGGGCCGCGCGGCTATCGCTACCGCCCGGTGAGCGTCGGCTATCGCTTCACGCCCGACTATTACGGCCGCCGCTACTGGATCAACGATCCCTACACCTATCGCCTACCGCGTCCGGGCTACGGCTACCAGCGCTGGGTGCGCTACGGCAACGACGTGGTGCTGGTCGACACCCGCTCGGGTCGCGTCGTGCAGGTCTACAACCGCTTCTTCTATTGAGGCGTGACGGCGGGGGAGACCAAGCTCTTCCCCCCGCCAAGCTGATTGCGTCCCCGCGAAGGCGGGGACCCAGGACTGGGCTCCCGCCTTCGCGGGAGCCCATCATTTCTGATCGATTGGCCTCACACCCGCACCGCCGCACCCGCGGGCAAGGCGATGCCGCCGCCGCCGGGCGCCGCGGCGTCGGTGTCGATCCACGCCGCATGCGCGTGCGCGGTGGCGAGCACCCGCCAGCCCTCGTCGCCCGGCCAGCCGCGCATGCGTACCACCTGATGGCCGAAGGCGCGGTCGGGCTCCATCGACACCCAGGCGAGGCGCCGCTCCGTCGTCGCCCGCGCGCCCGCCGCATGCATCGCCGTCCGGATCCGCTCGGCGGTCGCCTCGGGCAGATATTGCCACACCACCGAATGCATCAGCACGCGCGTCGTCCCCTCCGCCTGCGGCTCGGCGAGCCGCGCCTCCACCCAGTCGGCGGCGTCCGCCCGCACCAGATCGACACCGCGCTCGCGGATCATCGCGATCGCGCCCTGCACCCGCGCCAGCCGCTCGGGCGCCTCCGCCCAGATATACGCTGCGAGTCGCCGCTCCACGGCGGGATCGGTCGCGTCCATCGGCGCGACGTCGCAGCCACGGATCGCTTCGATCGCGACCGGCACCGCCGCCGGCGGCGGCCCGCGCCAGTCCGGCACGATATGCACCGGCGCATCCGCCGGCCCGGTCGCCGTCCCGCCGAGGTCGATGCGATAGCGGTCGATCAGCAGGTTCAGCCCCGCGCTCGACCCGATCTCCAGCACCTCCAGCCGGGGCCCGTATCGCGCCGCGACCGCCAGCAGCCCGGTCATCAGCGCCGCCGAGCGTCCCGGTTCGTTGGTCTGCGGCGGTCCGTCGAGCCAGGGCAGCAGCGCAGCGTCATGGCGGCGCAGCGCCGCCGCGATCGTCGTCGCGACCGATGCCGGATCCGCCACCTCGCCTGCGAACAGTGCCGCCAGGCCCGCGTCCGCCCCTGCCAGCACCAGCGCGTGCAATCCCCCGATCAGCCGTAGCGGCACCGCGTCGCGGGTCGGCTCGCCGGCCCAGTCGAGCACCCGCGCGCCGGTACGGGTCTCCCGGTCCAGCCCTTCGGCCAGCGCCGCACACACCCCCGCGTAGATCGGCGCCGCATTCGCGCGGCAATAATGCTCCTGGATACGGAACGCGCCCCGGACCGTCTCCTCGTCCGCCATCGATTCGCCTCCCTCGCTGGGTCGTTGCGGTCACCGTGTTGCGCCTCCCCCGCCCCGTCAGTAAAGCCCGGGCCGTGTCGACGCCCCCCCCTCTCGTGATCGCCGTGCCCAAGGGGCGCATCCTCGCCGAAGCGCTGCCGCTGCTCGCGCGCGCCGGCATCCGCCCGGAACCCGCGTTCGGGGACGAGAACAGCCGGGCGCTGCGCTTCGCCACCGACGTT
>JBKBTU010000199.1:0-4939 GCA_046290715.1 Sphingomonas sp.
GCGGTGGCTGGACGACCAGATCGCCCGCTATCAAGCGCGACCCGCCGCACTCACGACTGCACCGACGAGCGCTGCCGTCGCCGTCGACATCCTCGCCTATCGGGCGGAGCAGCGCGACAGGCGGATGCAGAAGGCGGCGGGTGCGGCTGCGATGACGGCTCCGGCTATGGCGTCCCCTGCGATGGCCGCGCCGGCGATGACGGTGCCCATGCCGATACCGATGGCGATGACCGGGGCGCCGGGCGCGGCGGCGGTCGACCCGCCGAACCCTGCGGCGCGCAAGCTCAACCGCGACGATTACAACGCGCTCGTCGCCGCGCGTGCGCAGGCGGCGGTCGCGACCGACACGCCCTTCGCCGAGCGGCTGGTGCATTTCTGGTCCAACCATTTCGCGGTGTCGGCCGACAAGCCCGAACTCAACGGCCTCGCCGGCACGCTGGAGATGGAGGCGGTCCGGCCGCACGTCATGGGCCGCTTCACCGACCTGCTGTTCGCGGTCGAGCGGCATCCCGCGATGCTGCTCTATCTCGACCAGTCGGTGTCGGTCGGACCGACGAGCCCGCTCGGCGCGCGTATCGCCGCGCGCGGCCAGCGCAAGGTCGGGCTCAACGAGAATCTCGCACGCGAGATCATGGAGCTGCACACCCTGGGCGTGCGTACCGGCTATACCCAGGCCGACGTCACCGAATTCGCCCGCGCCATGACCGGCTGGACGGTGGGGGGCATCGGCGGCGGGCCGGCGGCGCGCTTCTCGGATGCGGTGGCACCCGGCAGCTTTTTCTTCGCCGAACAGGTGCACGAGCCCGGATCGCGCACGATCCTCGGCAAGACCTATCCGGCGGGCGGGCGCGAGCAGGCGGATGCGGTACTCGCCGATCTTGCCGTGCATCCCGCGACCGCGCGCCACGTCGCGACCAAGCTGGCGCGCCACTTCGCCGGCGACACGCCCCCGCCGGCGATGGTCGCGCGGCTGGAGACCGCGTTCCGCCGATCGGCCGGCGACCTGCCCACCGTCTATCGCGCGCTGATCGCCTCGCCCGAAGCCTGGGTGCCGCAACCGGTGAAATTCAAGACGCCATGGGAATGGTCGGTCTCCGCCTGGCGCGCATTGGGGCCGGGGTCGTTTCAGCCCGCCGCCGTGCAGGGTCTGATGAATCAGCTCGGCCAGCCGGTGTGGAAGCCGGGGCAGCCGATCGGCTGGGACGATACCGCGCCGAGCTGGGCCGGCCCCGATGCGGTGCTGCGCCGGGTCGAGGCGGCGCAGCGCTTCGCGTCGCGCAGTACCGCCGGCACCGACGCCCGCGCGCTCGCCGACCGGCTGTTCCCGCAGGCCGTGTCGCCCGGCACCGCGCAGGCGCTGCAACGCGCCGAAAGCCCGAATCAGGCGCTGGCGCTGCTGCTCGTCGCGCCCGAAATGATGCGGAGATAGGCCATGGACCGTCGTTCCTTCCTGCGCGGCGCCGGCACGCTCGGCGTGCTCGGCGGCTTCGCGCCGCGGCTCGCCTTCGCCAAGGCGGCGACCGCGCGCCGCTTCGTCTTCATCATCCAGCGCGGCGCCGCCGACGGGCTGGGCATCGTCGGCCCGGTCGGCGATCCGGCCTTCGTCGGTGCGCGCGGCGACCTTGCCGCCGACGTCGCGGCGGGCACAAAGCTCGACGCGATGTTCGCGCTGCATCCGGCGCTCGCCACCACCGCCGGGCTCTACCGCCAAGGGCAGGCGCTGTTCGCGCATGCGGTCGCCTCGCCCTACCGCGACCGCTCGCATTTCGATGGCCAGAACGTGCTCGAGACGGGCGGGGCGAGCGCCTACCAGCTGCGCGACGGCTGGATGAACCGGCTGCTCGGCCTCGTACCGAACGAGGACGCGCACGCCATCGCGGTGGCGGCGACGGTGCCGATGGCCTTGCGCGGCCGGCGCGAGGTGGCGAGCTACGCCCCCTCGGAACTGCCGCAGGCGTCCGACGACCTGCTCGCCCGCGTGACCCAGCTCTACCAGGGTGATGCGCAGCTCCACGCCTTGTGGGACGAGGCGCTCGCCACCCGCCAGCTCACCGGCGACTTGGTCGACAAGGACGCTCGCAACACCGGTGCGCTCGCCGCCAGGCTGCTGCGGCCCGCCAACGGCGCGCGGATCGCGACGATCGAGACCGGCGGCTGGGACACGCATGCCGGGCAGCGCGGCCGGCTGGCGACGCAGCTGAAGGCGCTCGACGGCATGATCGCGGCGCTCCAGGCGGGGCTCGGCCCGGTGTGGGACGACACATTGGTGCTGGTCGCGACCGAATTCGGCCGCACCGTCGCGGTCAACGGCACCGGCGGCACCGACCATGGCACCGGCACCGCGACGATGCTGCTCGGTGGCGCGGTCAAGGGCGGCCGCGTCATGGCGGACTGGCCCGGCCTCGCGCCGGCGAACCTTTACGAGGCGCGCGACCTCCGCCCGACGATGCCGCTCGACGCGCTGATCGGCGGCGCGGTGGCGGAGCATTTCGCGGTCGATCCGGCGCGCGCGATGGCCGCGCTGTTCCCGGCGAGCGCCAAGACCGCGGCGATCGAGGGGCTGATGCGCGCCTGATTTGAACCGGCCCCCGTTGTGCGTTAGAGCGCGGCGCTTTTGCCGAACGGACGCTCATGACGCTTTACACCCGCTTCGCCGCGCATGTCGCGACGGCTCTCGACACGCTGACCGCCGCCGGCACGCTGCCTGAGGGCCTCGACCGCCGCAACGTCACCGTCGAGCCGCCGCGCGATGCCTCTCACGGCGACCTCGCGACCAACGCCGTGATGGTGCTGGCCAAGCCCGCCGGCACCAACCCTCGCGCGCTTGCCGAAGCGCTGGCCGCAGAGCTCGGCAAGCTGGACGAGGTGGCGAGCGTCGCCGTCGCCGGTCCCGGCTTCATCAACCTGACGCTGACCGACGCCGCCTGGCGCGACGAGCTCGCGCAGATCGCCGAGGGCGGCGACGCCTATGGCCGCTCGACGCTGGGCGAGGGCGTGACCGTCAACGTCGAATATGTCTCGGCCAACCCGACCGGTCCGATGCACATGGGCCATTGCCGTGGCGCGGTGGTCGGCGACGCGCTCGCCAGCCTGCTCGAATTCGCGGGCCATCGGGTGATCCGCGAATATTACGTCAACGACGCCGGCGGTCAGGTCGACGTGCTCGCCCGCTCGGTCCACCTGCGCTACCGTGAAGCACTCGGCGAGAGCGTCACGATGCCGGAGGGGCTCTATCCCGGCGACTATCTGGTGCCGGTGGGCGAAGCGCTCGCCGCCGAGTTCGGCGACCGCTACGTCGCCGCGCCGGAGGGCGAGTGGCTGGCGCTGTTCCGCGCCCGCGCAGTCACGGCGATGCTGGTGATGATCAAGGACGACCTCGCGCTCCTCGGCATCCACCACGACCTCTTCTCGTCCGAAGCCGAGTTGCAGGCGGCGAGCAAGCCCGAAGCCGCCGAAGCGGAGCTGCGCGCGCGCGGCCTCGTCTACGACGGCGTGCTCGAAGCGCCCAAGGGAGAGACGCCCGAGGATTGGGAACCGGTCGAACTGCCGCTGTTCCGCTCCACCGCCTTCGGCGACGATCAGGACCGGCCGATCAAAAAGTCGAACGGCCAGTGGACCTATTTCGGCGCGGACCTCGCCTATCACTACCAGAAGAGCCAATCGGCGGACCAGCTGATCGACATCTGGGGCGCCGACCATGCCGGCACCGTCAAGCGCATCGTCGCCGCGGTCGCCGCGCTGACCGGCGGCAAGACCCGCTTCGACGTCAAGCTCGTCCAGATGGTGCGGCTGCTGCGCGGCGGCGAACCGGTCAAGATGTCGAAGCGCGCCGGCAATTTCGTCACGCTGGCCGATGTCGTGCGCGAGGTCGGCAAGGACGTCGTCCGCTTCACGATGCTCACCCGCCGCTCCGACGCCCAAATGGACTTCGACTTCGCCAAGGTGGTCGAGGCGTCGAAGGACAACCCGGTCTTCTACGTCCAATACGCCCACGCCCGCGTCGCCTCCCTGCACCGCCGCGCGAGCGAAGCGGGGATCGCGGCTGGGGGTGCCGACCTGTCCCGGCTTGATACGGAGGAACTGGCGCTGGTGAAGCTCGCGGCGCAATTCCCCCGGATCGTCGAGACCGCCGCCACGGCGCGCGAGCCACACAGAATTGCGTTCTATCTCTATGACTTGGCTGCTGCCTTCCATGCCTTGTGGAATGTCGGTAACGACCGTCCCGACCGGCGCTTCCTGGTCGTCGAGGATCATGACGCGACGCGTGCGCGTCTCTTCTTGGCGACCGCGATCGCGCAGATTATTCGTAACGGGCTCAACATCATGGGCGTGGTCGCGGTTTCGGAGATGAAGTGATGGCGGACGACATGGACCTGCGCGAGGAGGACCGGCTGCCGTGGCTCGAAACCGTCGAGCCCGACGAGGAGCGCGGCGCGCCGATCGGCAAGGTCCTGGCGCTGGTCGTGCTCGGCCTCGCGGTGCTCGCCGCGATCATCTTCGGCATCTACAAGCTGCAGACGCGCCAGAGCGCCGACGGGCAGCTGATCGCCGCGCAGGAGGGCGACTACAAGGTCAAACCCGACGATCCCGGCGGCCTCAAGGTGAAGGGCGAGGGCGATGCCGCGATCGCGACCAGCGCAGGCAAGGCGGGCAGCGCCTCGATCGATCTCAACGCCGTGCCGGAGAAGCCGATCGACGGCCGCCGCGTCGTGCCGACCGCCAAGCCCTCGTCGGCGGGCGGCAGCAACGCCGTCGCGCAGGTTCCCGCCTCGGGCGGCCGCCTCGTCGCGGCGCAGCCGGTGACGGTGCAGCGCAGCGCCCAGCCGGGTTCGGCGAGCGGCGGCGCGCTGGTCCAGCTCGGCGCCTATCCCAGCGAGGCGATCGCCAAATCCTCCTGGGCCGGGTTCGCCAAGCGCTTCAGCTATCTCGCCCCGCTCGG
>JBKBTU010000200.1:0-4928 GCA_046290715.1 Sphingomonas sp.
ACCAGCCGCTCGATTCGCTGGTCGACGGCGTCTTCGAGGAGATGCCCAGGCACCTGCGCGAGCAACAGGCGCAGATGATCGCTGAGGAAGAAGCGAGCGGGCGGCCATGGGCGCGGAAGTGACGGTCCTTTCCTTCGTCGTCCCGGCGCACGCCGGGACCCATGGACGCGGTACGGCCGATGGAGACACGCAACAGATGCAATCGGGTCCATGGATCCCGGCGTGCGCCGGGATGACGGGAGGTATGTGGTGAGCGATACAATCGAAGGGAGCGGCGTGGCCCCCGCCGATACCGGCACCGCCCGCATGAACATGATCCAGGCGATCAACTCGGCGCTCGACATCTGCATGGCCCGCGACCCGGACGTGCTGGTGATGGGCGAGGACGTCGGCTATTTCGGCGGCGTCTTCCGCGCCACCGCGGGCCTCCAGAGCAAATACGGCAAGACCCGCGTCTTCGACACCCCGATCACCGAGACTGGCATCATCGGCGTCGCGATCGGCATGGGCGCCTATGGCTTGCGCCCCGTGCCCGAGATCCAGTTCGCCGATTATATCTACCCCGCGCTCGACCAGCTGGTCAGCGAGGCGGCGCGGCTGCGCTATCGCTCGGCGGGCGAGTTCATCTCGCCGATTACGGTGCGCTCGCCGTTTGGCGGCGGCATCTTCGGCGGCCAGACGCACTCGCAGTCGCCCGAGGGCATCTTCACCCACGTGTCGGGCATCAAGACCGTTATCCCGGCGACGCCCTATGACGCCAAGGGCCTGCTGATCGCCGCGATCGAGGACAACGATCCCGTCCTCTTCTTCGAACCCAAGCGCATCTACAACGGGCCGTTCAACGGCCATTGGGACCGCCCGGCGGAGAATTGGTCGAAGCATCCCGGCGGCGAAGTGCCGACCGGCTATTACAAGGTGCCGCTCGGCAAGGCCGCCATCGCGCGCGAAGGCGAGGCGCTGACCATCCTCGCTTACGGCACGATGGTGCACGTCTGCGCGCAGGTGGTCGCCGACGAGGGCGTCGATGCCGAGATCATCGACCTGCGCACGCTCGTCCCCCTCGACATCGCAACGATCGAGGCGTCGGTGAAGAAGACCGGCCGCTGCATGATCGTCCACGAGGCGACGCGCACCAGCGGTTTCGGTGCCGAACTCTCCGCACTGGTGCAGGAGCGCTGCTTCTACCACCTCGAGGCGCCGATCGAGCGGGTCACCGGCTTCGACACGCCCTATCCGCACAGCCTCGAATGGGCGTATTTCCCGGGTCCTGTCCGCATCGGCCAGGCGCTCAAGAAGATCATGAAGGACGCATAATGGCTCGCTTCACCTTCCGCCTGCCCGACATCGGCGAAGGCATCGCCGAGGCCGAGATCGTCGCCTGGCACGTCGCCGTGGGCGATCGCGTCGAGGAAGACCAGAACATCGCCGACATGATGACCGACAAGGCGACCGTCGAGATGGAATCGCCCGTCTCCGGCATCGTCGTCGAACTGGCGGGCGAGGTCGGCGATCAGGTCGCGATCGGATCGGCGTTGGTGGTGATCGAGACCGAGGATGCGGGGGAAGGCGACGAGGTCGTCGCGGCCCCGCCGTCACCGGAGCAGGAAGAGGTCGCCGAGCAATACGAGGCGGAAAATCCTGGCGTCGAAGAGGCGAACGCGGCCGGCCTGACGACCCCAGCGCGGACGGGCGACGCGTCAACCACCGTTTGTGCTGAGCCTGTCGAAGCACCGGCCGCAAGCGCACCGTCTGCCGAGGCCAGCCCTTCGACGGGCTCAGGGCGAACGGATGTGACGGCACCCGCGCCCTCTCCGCACGTCCTCGCATCCCCCGCGGTGCGCGCCCGCGCGCGCGACCTCGGCATCGACCTCGCCCAGGTGAAGACCGACGCCGACCGCGTCCGTCACGCCGATCTCGACGCCTTCCTCCGCTACAATGCGGGGCAGGGCTATCAGTCGCCGGGCGCGTCGCGCGCGCGCCCCGACGAGCAGGTGCGCGTCATCGGCATGCGCCGCCGCATCGCCGAGAACATGGCGGCGGCGAAGCGCAACATCCCGCATTTCACCTATGTCGACGAGATCGACGTCACCGCGCTCGAGGCGATGCGCGCCGATCTCAACGCGCACCGCGGCAACCGGCCGAAGCTCACCATGCTGCCGCTGCTGATCGTCGCGATCTGCCGCACGCTGCCGCAATTCCCGATGCTCAATGCGCGCTACGACGACGAGGCGGGCGTGGTCACCCGCTCGGGCCGCGTCCATCTCGGCATGGCGGCGCAGACCGACGCGGGCCTGACGGTGCCGGTGATCCGCGACGCCCAGGACCGCAACGTCTGGCAGCTCGCCGCCGAGATCGCGCGCCTCGCCTCCGCGCGGATCAGGCGCATCTCGACCCGGTCGAGCATCGCGCGATAGCTGCGCTCCTCGTCGGGTGACAGCGCAGCCGCGCGTTGCAGGATCATGCCGATGCCGGTGCCGACGCTGACGAGGTCCTGCTGCATGAAGGCGGCTTGACCGTGCGGCAGCAGCCCGTCGCGTTCGCGGCGCTCGATCCGGCGTGCGAGAGCGTCGAGCCTGCGCAGGAAATAGGCGTGCTGATGCGGCCCCTGCGTCGACACTGCGGCCTCACGCGTTGGCCGTGGCGGGACCTGTGCCGCGAGCGGCGCAGCGATTGCGAGGACGAATATGGCGAGACGAGACATGGCCGCCGGTCTACCGTCCACAGGTAAACATGTCCGAAACGGCCGGAGGGTGGGTATTCCCGGATGGCGCGCGATCACCGTGACGGCGGCTCTGGCACTGGCGGCCTGCACGAGCGACGATCGCGAGGCGCGTCGGCGTGCCGCCGGGCCGTCGCCTGATCTGGCGGCGCTCTTGCGTGTGGCGAGTCCCGTCGCGGGTCAACGCGTCTTCGCTCGCTGCGCCGCCTGCCATGCCATCCGGCGCGGCGCCCCCGATCGCGACGGCCCAACGCTGTTCGGAGTCATGGGCGGCGATATCGCCGCGACGAGCCCTCGCTTCGCCTATACCGCCGCGCTCCGCCAGGTGGGCGGACGCTGGACGCCCGGGCGGATGGACGCCTGGCTCGCCGACCCGCACCGCTTCGCGCCCGGCACGTCGATGGGCTTTCCCGGCCTCGCCGACCCGCTCGATCGCGCCGATATCATCGCCTACCTCCAGTCGCAGCGGTAAAGGCGTTCAAGCGAGGCAGTGTCGTCCGCGCGAACCGGATCGCTCTGGCGAGAACGCCTCACACGATCTCGAACAGCCCCGCCGCGCCCATGCCGCCGGCGGTGCACATCGTCACCACCACCCAGCGCACGCCGCGCTTGCGCCCTTCGATCAGCGCATGGCCGACCAGCCGGCTGCCCGACATGCCGAAGGGGTGGCCGACCGCGATCGCGCCGCCGTTGACGTTGTAGCGGTCGGGATCGATGCCCAGCGTGTCGCGGCAGTAGAGGCATTGCGACGCGAACGCCTCGTTAAGCTCCCACAGTCCGATATCGGCGACCGACAGACCCGCGCGCGCAAGCAGCTTCGGCACCGCGAACACCGGGCCGATCCCCATTTCGTCCGGCCCGCAGCCCGCGGCCTGGAAGCCGCGATAGATGCCGAGGATATCCTTGCCCTCCGCTTCCGCCGTCGCGCGGTCCATCAGCAATTGCGCGGAAGCGCCGTCGGACAGCTGGCTGGCGTTGCCCGCAGTGACGAATTCGCCGGGACCGCTGAACTCGCCGCCCGCCCACACCGCCTTCAGTCCCGCCAGTGCCTCCATGGTGGTGCCGGGGCGGATACCTTCGTCCTGCGTCACCGTCACCGTCTCGCTGCCGGTACGATTGCCGGCCTTGTCGAACAGCGCCTTCTCCACGGTGATCGGGACGATCTCTTCGGCGAACGCGCCGTTGGCGAGGCCGGCGGCGGCGCGCTGCTGGCTTGCGGCGGCATATTCGTCCTGTGCCGCGCGGCTGATGCCGTAACGCGTGGCGACGATCTCCGCCGTCTCGATCATCGGGATATAGGCGGCGGGTTCGCGCGCGACGACGCTCTGGTTGACGTAGCGGGGTGCGTCCTTGGTCACGGTGTGGCTGATCGATTCCATGCCGCCGGCGAGCGCCACGTCCGCCTCGCCGCACATGATCGTTCGCGCCGCCAGCGCCACCGCATTGAGCCCGGAGCCGCATTTCCGATCGAGCGTGAACGCCGGCACGCTCTGCGGCAGCGCGCCCGCGAACACCGCCATCCGGCCGGCATTGCCGCCCGTCGTCCCCCATTGGTTGCCGACGCCCCAGAACACATCGTCGATCCGCGCAGGATCGATGCCGGCGCGGTCCACCACGGCATTCATCACATGTCCGGCGAGCACCGGCGCCTCGGTCGCGTTGAACGCCCCGCGATAGGCCTTGCCGATCCCGGTACGGGCGGTGGAGACGATCGCAGCTTCACGCATCGGGCAGGCCTTTCGAGGATCGGGTATGCCTTTCCCTTATAGCCGATCCCGATGCGGGGAAAGCGCCGCTACTTCATCAGCACCAATTCTTCCGCCATCGTCGGATGCAGTGCGACGGTTTCGTCGAACTGCGCCTTGGTCAGGCCTGCCTTCACCGCGATCGCGGCGGCCTGTAGGATTTCAGGTACGTCGGGCCCGATCATGTGCAGGCCGACGATCCGCCCCGTCTCGCCGTCGCACACCATCTTGTAGAGCGCGCGCTCGTTACGCCCCGCCAGCACGTTCTTCATCGGCCGGAAGTCGGAGGAATAGACGCTGACCGATCCCAGCTTCTGCTTCGCCTCGCTCTCGGTCATGCCGACGCCGGCGAGCGGCGGGTGGCTGAACACCGCGGAGGGGATGTTGGCATAGTCCACGGTCGTCGGCTTGCCGCCGAAATAGGTGTCGGCGAACGCCTGCCCCTCGCGGATCGCCACGGGGGT
>JBKBTU010000201.1:0-1779 GCA_046290715.1 Sphingomonas sp.
TTCGAGGACGAGTTGCTGGCGATCCTGCCGCGGTTGCGGCGCTTCGCCCGCTCGCTGTCGCGCGACGCGGCGGACGGCGACGACCTGTGCCAGGTCGCGATCGAGAAGGCGCTGAACGCGCGCGGCCAATGGCAATCCGGAACGAGGATGGCCAGCTGGATGTACCGCATCACCCGCAACGCCTGGATCGACCAGGGCCGCGCCCGCACCCGCGCGGCACAGACCTTCCTGCCCGAAGAGGCGGGCGCCGCGATCGGTGACGACGGCGCCCGCGCGATCGAGGCGCGGCTGGAGCTCGCACGGGTGCAGCGTGCGATGGCGACGCTGCCCGACGAACAGCGTGAGGCGGTCGCGCTCGTGCTGATCGAGGGGCTCGCCTACAAGGATGCCGCGGCGGTGCTCGACGTGCCGATGGGCACGCTGACGTCGCGGCTGGTGCGCGGGCGGCAGGCGCTGCTCGCCCGGATGGGAGAGGCGGCATGACGATCGATGACGCGACGCTGATGGCCTATGCCGACGGCGAGCTCGATCCGCTCGCCGCCAAGCGCGTCGAACGGGAGATGACGCAGGATCCGGCGCTGGCGCGGCGGGTCGCCGATCATCGCGCGCTGCGCGAGCGGGTCGGGCGGGCGTTCGCGCCGATCGCGGACGAGCCGGTGCCCGACCGCCTCGCCGCACTGCTCGCCGGGACCGTCGTACCGCTGGCGCCGCAGCGGCGTGCGGCAGCGCGCTGGTGGCCGGCCGGGGCGATCGCCGCGGGCGTGGCCCTGGCATTGGGCCTCGCCGCGCCGTGGCAGCACGCACCACGCGCGGGCGACCATGCCGACGGCGCGCTCGGCGACGCCCTCGACACGCAGCTCGCGTCGAACGACGGCGACCCGAAGATGCTGGTGAGCTTCCGCAACGCCGCCGGCGCCTATTGCCGGGTGTTCGCCGGGCAGGCGGCGGACGGCATCGCGTGTCGTGACGCGGCGGGCTGGCGGCTGATGCGCACCGCGCCCGGCAGCCTGCCCCAGGGAAGCACCTACCGCCAGGCCGGATCGAGCGACGCCGCGCTGATGACCGCTGCGCAGGCGATGATGGCGGGCGATCCGCTCGACGCGGCGGCGGAGGCGCGCGCACGGCAACGCGGCTGGCGCTGACGCGCCGGTCGGCCGTCACATCCTCAGGCCGATGCGCACGCCGGCGCTCGCATCGGGTGCGCCGCGGCTGAGGCCGGTCGCACCTTGCAGGCCGAGCGACAGGCGCTGCGACAGGTTGGTATCCAGCCCGGCGACGACCTCCTGCCGGTCGCCCGCGGCCTCGCTGATCCGGGTCGCGTGATTATAGGCGAGGCTGACCTCGCTCGCCCGGCCGACGCGCAAGGCGACGCCACCCCGCGCGGTCGTGACGTTCTCCAGCCGATAGGCGGCTGGCTGGCCGACGAGTGTATAGCCGACCGCGGCGAAGGGCGTCAGCTTGCCGGGACGCGCGACCTCCGCGGTCACGGAGAAATCGGGCTTGCCGGTCCCGAGCCCCTTCGCCGCCGATGCGGTCGGCAGCTTCGCCGCGCCCGTCACCGCCACCGCGAGCGCGTGGGGGCGCGGTTTGACGAGCTGCACGCTCGCCCCCACCGTCGCATCCCCCAGGCCGCTGCGCCGCATTCGCGTCGCCGGGCGCGCCGGATCGACCAAAATCGGCAGGCCGAGCGGGCCGCCCGCCACGACGACGTTGCCCGGCGCATCGACCCGCACCACGGGCAGGCTCGCGAAGGCGCTGACCCGCTTGCGCTTCGCGCGC
>JBKBTU010000201.1:2017-4870 GCA_046290715.1 Sphingomonas sp.
GGCAGGTTGCGGCGCGCCGGGTCCGGGTCGGTCGCGACGGATTATCCTTCCCACGCGGGCTGCCGCTCCACTAGGCTGGCGTCATGAACGGAACAGGGCCGTCCGACAGCGTGTGCTTCCACCGTCCACCGCGGCTGCCCGGAGTCGAGTTGGTCTCGGTCTGCTACCGCGAGCGCAGCTTTCCCGAACACAGCCACGACGAATATGTCGTCGGCGCGGTCGTCGGCGGCGCCGAGCTGCTGTCCGTCGCCGGGCGTTCGCATCGGGTCGATACCGGAGACGTCCTGCAACTCCACCCCGACGAAGCGCATGCCAACGCGACGATCGGTGCCGAGGCCCTGCGCTACCATGTGCTCTACCTCCGCGACGACGTCGTCCGCCGCTTCCTCGACGAGGGGGACGATCGGTCGGCGCTCCGTTTCGCGTCGCCGGTATCCGGCGATCGGCTCCTGTTCGACGCCGTCCTCGCCGCGGACGCGACGCTCAGGCGCGACACCGCCGGTCGCCTCGAGCAGGAAACCGCTTTGGGGACGCTCGTGCAGACCCTCGGCCGCCGGTCCCCTGGCAGCGCGGACAGGAGCGTCGGGGCCCGCGCGCCCGCCGACCGTATTGCCTCGGCCAAGGCCTATATCGACGCCTGTTGCGCGGAGGATTTTGGATTGCACGATCTCGCCGCATTGAGCGGCCTCAGCGTGTTCCATTTCACGCGCAGCTTCAAGAAGGCGATCGGGCTCAGTCCGCTCGCCTATCGCAACCAGCGGCGGATCGTGCAGGCGCGGATGCGACTCCTCGACGGGCAACCGATCGCACAGGTGGCGGTCGAGCTCGGCTATGCCGATCAGAGCCATCTGACCCGTCAGTTCCAGCGGATCGTCGGCGCCTCGCCGCGCCGCTATACGCAGCAATAACGTTCAATCCGCGCGCGCAGGCGTCCGCTATCAACGGCCTCAACACAGGAGGTCCGACCGATGCCTACCGCCCCGACCCGCCGCTCGCTGCTCACGGCCGGCGCCGGTCTCCTCGCCGCGCAGGCGCTGCCCTGGCGGGCCGCAGCCAGCGAGCCGGAGCATGACATCAGCTTCGTCCAGGACTTCGACGAACTGTGGCACACGCTGGCGGAGCGCTATTGCTTCTTCGACGAGAAGCGGACCGACTGGGCCGCGGTGCGGGCGCGATACCGGCCGCAGGCGCTCGCGGCGCCGTCACGCGATGCGTTCGCGGCCGTCGTCGATCGCACGCTCGGCGAATTGTACGATGCCCATACGCATCGTGGCGATCCGGCCGACGGCACCCCGCGCCTGCCCTATTACGATCTCTGGGTCGAACCGACGGACGCCGGCGGCGCGCTCGTGACCAGCGTGCGCGCCGCGTCGGCCGCCGCCGATGCGGGCATCGTGCCGGGCGACGTGATCGCGAGCGTGGACGGCGCACCGGTCGCGGCGCGTGCCGCTGCCGCGATGCCGCTCTGCCTCGCCCGTCCCGATCCGGCCGCCACCGCTTATGCGTTGAACGTCGCCGTCTCCGGCCTGCGCGCCCGACCGCGGCGTCTGGCGCTGCGCGGCGCCGGTGGCGGCGTGCGATCGCTCCTGTTGCCGGTGAAGGCGCCGGTCAGGCTGCCCGACGTCGAAAGCCGGATGCTGCCGGGCGGTTACGGCTGCATCGTGATCCGCAGCTTCGCCGACGATGCGGTGGTCGATGCGTTCGATGCGGCATTGCTCCGGTTCCGGTCGACCGCGGGACTGGTGATCGACGTCCGCCAGAACGGCGGCGGCGACACCGCCGTCGCGCGGCCGATCATGGGCCGCTTCATCGCCAGGCAGGCCGCTTATGCCCGCATGCGGCGCCGCGACGGCGACCGTTTGAGCGATGCCTGGACCGAGGTCGTCGATCCGCGTGGCCCGTTCACCTACACCGCCCCGGTCGTGGTGCTCACCACGCGGTGGAGCGCCAGCATGGCCGAGGGGTTTCCGATGGGGATGCGCGGCATCGGCCGGGGGACGATCGTCGGCACGCCGATGATGCGGCTCGGCGCGGCCGTGTTTCCGCTCCGCCTCGATCGCAGCGGGCTCGACGTCCAATATTCCGCGGAACCGGTCTACGACACGCAAGGCCGGCCGCGCTGGCACCTCGAGCCCGACGTCCTCGTCTCCGCCGACCAGGACATCCTCGCAGCCGGACTGAGGACGCTGGACGCCGCCCGGCGATCGGCTGCATGAAGCGCGCTGCGAGGCGTTCGCGTGGGTTTGCGGCCCGATCAGTGTGACCGGAACACGCGGAGACAGGCCCGCAGCAGCTCCCAGGGGGCGAAGGCCGGCGCCGCGGGAGCGACCGCTCCCCCGTGGCGCGCCGCATAGATGTTGGCGAGATGATTGTGCGCCCGGCGTGCCCGGCCGGAGCGCGCGCGCAATGCCATGCTGCGCTGGCGTATTTCGCGTCGTCGCCAATACTCACCGTCAAGATCGATGACGCCGCCGCCGACGCCCTCACGATCGTCCAACATACGCCCCTTCTCCTCTCGCCGAGTTGAATTGTTCGGGTAGAGCGAGACCTAATTCGATTTCCCACAGTGGCAACGCGAATTGATTCCGTTTTCGGAATCGACGCATCCGGCCCGTTCCGATGCCGGTTTTGCTTGGGTGAAGACGGCGTCGCCGCCCCGTATCGGGCGGCCGAGCGCGGTCGTGCAGCCATCAGGGAGATCGTCATGGGCGCTCAGATCATTTCCAAGGCCACTGGTGCGGTGACCGACGTTCCGGTCGATGCGATCGATCTCGACGCGCCCAGCATCGTCCGGCTCGATCTCGACCGGTCCGCGGTCGCCGCGTTCGAGCGCGAGGGGCACGACCTCGTCAT
>JBKBTU010000202.1:0-4836 GCA_046290715.1 Sphingomonas sp.
TCCGTCCGCACGTCCGCCATCACCGCACCACGCGGTTCGAGCGAGGGGAGGTGGATCGGCTCGCAATCGACCACTTCGGCGGACTTGCGGATCAGGATGACGTTGCCATGCCAGCCCATCGACAGCGCGCGCAGTCCGAACTCGACCGGCTTCCAATCGCTATGCTCGTCGATCAGATGCGCCGGCAGCACCGGTTCGCGGGTGCCGAAGCGCCGGTCCGCCTCCTGCAACGCGATGACGTCGGCGTCGATCTCGCGCAGTACCTCGAGCACGCGCTCGGGGTTACGGCGGCGGTCGAGGCCGATGCCCTTGTGGATGTTGTAGCTGGCGACCTTGAGGGGGCGGGAAACCATTGCGCTGGCGTAACGCCCGCGGCGCGGATTTGGTGCCGCGTCAGGTCGCCTTCATGTTGGACTAGACGTTGTTGAACGTCGTCTTGAGCTTGCCGCCCAGACCTTGCATCGCCGCGATCGCCGCGACGGCGATCAAGGCTGCGATCAGGCCGTATTCGATCGCCGTCGCCGCACGAGTGTCGCGAAAGATCGAGAGAAGCCGCCGGGTCATGGGCCGACGCCTAGTCGGAAGGCGTGACCATTGAGCTAACGGCGATCGGTGGTGCCGAGTGCAGGGATCGAACCCGCGACCTTCGGTTTACAAAACCGCTGCTCTACCAGCTGAGCTAACCCGGCGCGTCGGCTCCCATGCGTCAGGCGCGCGCGCTAGTCCAGAGGCGTCGTGGCCTGTCGCTCGCGGCGCAGGCGATCCCAGTGCGCGAGGCGTTCCTGCAACCGCGCCTCGAACCCGCGGCCGCTGGGCGCGTAGAAGGTCTGCGGTTCCAGCTCGTCCGGCCAGTAGTTGGCGCCCGAAAAGGCGTCCTCGGCATCGTGGTCGTAGGCATAGTCCTTGCCGTAGCCGATCTCTTTCATCAGCTTGGTCGGCGCGTTGAGGATGTTGGCGGGCGGCATCAGCGATCCCGTCTCGCGCGCGCTGCGCCATGCCTTCTTCTGCGCCATATAGGCGGCGTTCGATTTGGGCGCGGTGGCGAGGTAGAGGCAGGCCTGCGCAATCGCCAGCTCGCCCTCGGGCGAGCCGAGGAAGTCGTAGGTGTCCTTGGCGGCGATGCACTGCACCAGCGCCTGCGGATCGGCGAGGCCGATGTCCTCGACCGCCGCGCGGGTCAGGCGGCGCAGCAGGTAGAGCGGCTCCTCGCCCGCAGTGAGCATCCGCGCCAGATAGTAGAGCGCCGCCTGCGGATCGGAACCGCGGATCGATTTGTGCAGCGCGCTGATGAGGTTGTAATGCCCCTCGCGGTCCTTGTCGTAGACCGCGACGCGGCGTTGCAGGAAGCTCGACAGCCCCGCCGGATCGAGCGGCGCGTCGAGCGCGACCGAGAACAGCGTTTCCGCCTGGTTGAGCAGGAAGCGACCATCGCCGTCGGCGCTGGCGAGCAACGCGTCGCGCGCCGGCGGGGTGAGCGGCAGCGGCCGCCCCTCCAGCGCCTCGGCACGGGCGATCAACTGGTCGAGCGCCGTCCGGCCGAGCCGCTCGAGGATCAGCACCTGCGCGCGGCTGAGCACCGCGGCGTTGAGCTCGAACGACGGATTTTCCGTGGTCGCGCCGACGAGCGTCACCGTACCGTCCTCGACGTACGGCAGGAAGCCGTCCTGCTGCGCCCGGTTGAAGCGGTGGATCTCGTCCACGAACAGCAGGGTGCGGCGGCCGAGCCGGGCGTGGTCGCGCGCCTCGGCGAACGCCTTCTTGAGGTCGGCGACGCCCGAAAACACCGCCGAGATCGCGACGAAGCGCAGGCCGACCGCGCCAGCGAGCAGCCGCGCGATGGTCGTCTTGCCCGTACCCGGCGGCCCCCAGAGGATCATCGACGACAACCGCCCCGCCGCCACCATCCGCCCGATCGCGCCGTCCGGCCCGGTCAGATGCTCCTGCCCGACGACATCGGCGAGCGTCCGCGGGCGCAGCCGGTCGGCGAGCGGCGCGGTGTCGCTGGCGTGGTCGGGAAGAGGCTCGGGTTCGAGGCCGGTGAGCAGGTCTGCCATGGCGATCAGATAGGCCGCGGGAGGTGGGGCGTCACCCCCGGTGCGGCGATCCGGCGCCCGCCCGCAATGTTGCCCGACATGAACAACACGAACACCTCAACGGAAACGATCGAGGGCGATCGTTTCCGTTTCGGTGATCGGGACGCGCGGCGGAACGGACGTGGAGCCATTCTCCGCGGCTAGCACGGCACGGGCCGTGGCGGACAGCAGGGGGTGATTGTGACGCCCGATCAACGGGATGGTGCAGCCGGCCTCCAACGCGACGACGCTCTCGGCGGGCGGGAAGATTTTTTCGCCAAGATATATCTTGTAAATCGAGGTCCAAGATATATCTTCGCTGCATCGTGATACGAAAGGACCAATGATGTTTGGACACGGACATGGCCATCGCCATGGGCATGGTTACCGCGACGCGCGGGATCGCGGCTTCGCGCCGCAGGGTGGTTGGGAGCAGTGGGGCGAGCGGCTGGATCAGCGCTTCGCCGAGGCGTTCGGCGAGGGGCGCGGCGGCGGGCGCAGCCGGCGGATGTTCGATGGCGGCGAGTTGCGGCTCGTCCTGCTCAAGCTGATCGGCGACCAGCCGCTCCATGGCTACGAGCTCATCAAGGCGATCGAAGCGCTGACCAACGGAGCCTATGCGCCCAGCCCGGGCGTCGTCTATCCGACGCTGACGCTGCTCGACGAGATGGGGCTGATCGAGCAACAGCAAAGCGAGGGCGCGAAGAAGCGCTACGCGATCACCGACGCGGGGCGGCAGCATCTCGCGGAGCATGCGGACGCCGTCGCCGCCCTGATCGCGCGGCTGCAGGCGTTGGGCGACCATCGCGCCCGAGCCGATCGCGCGCCGATCCGGCGGGCGATGCGCAACCTGCGCACGGTGTTGCAGAACCGGCTCGAGGCAGGCGACCTGTCCGAGGAGGCGGGACATGACGTCGCGGAATTGATCGACGAGGTCGTCCGCAAGATCGAGCGGCTGAAATGAGCGTTTCCCCAAACACCTCCCCAAGCACCTCCGTCGCCCGCGTGCCGACGCATTCGGCCAGCCGCTACCTCCAGCAGCTCGCCAAGCACTGGAGCCACAAGATGGAGGTGAGCTTCACCCCCGAGGAAGGGCGCATCGCCTTCCCCAACGGATCGGTGCTCGCGATGCGCGCGGACAGCGAGACGCTGGACGTGGTACTGACCGTACCGGAGGGCGAGGACGTCGAGCGGATGCGCGGCGTGGTGGCGAGCCACCTCGACCGCTTCGCCTTCCGCGAAGCGCCGCTGACCTTCGACTGGCGCGATGGGTAAAGTCGTTGTCGATCAGGCATGGTCACTCTCACCCTCACCCTTCCTGCGCTGAAGGGTGAGGGTGACCACCTGCGATCGACATCAACTCTGAATTCCTCCCCGTGCCGGGGAGGAATTACGCGTGCAGCTCCAGATACGTATCGAGCACCGCCTGGTTCGCGGTATCCCAGCGATACCCCGCGGCGCGGGCATGCCCGGCTTCGCCCATCGCGCGCTTCAATGCCGGATCGGCGACGATCCGCGCGATCGCGTCGGCATAGCCCGCGATGTCGGTCGGTTCGACCAGATAGCCGGTGACGCCATCCTCGACGAGGTCGACCGCCCCGGTCGCGCGCGCGGCGACGACCGGGACGCCCGCCGCCATCGCCTCGGTGGTGACGTTGCCGAACGTCTCGGTGACCGATGGGTTGAAGAAGACGTCCATCGACGCGACCGCGCGGCCCAGATTGTCGCCCGACTGGAAGCCGGCGAAGATCGCGCCCGGCGCCTGCTCCGCGAACCAGTCCTGTGCCGGTCCCTTGCCGACGACGAGCACCTTGTGCGGCACGCCGCGGCGGGTCAGCGCCTTCACGACCTCCGCGAAAACGTCGAGGCCCTTCTCCTTGACCAGCCGGCCGAGGAAGCCGACCGCCACCTCGTGATCGGCGATGCCGAGGCTGCGCCGCCATTCGAGGCTGCGCCGGTCGGGGCGGAAGCGATCGTGGTCGATGCCGCGCGACCAGATCGTAATCGGCGTGGTGACGCCCCATTCGCGCAAGGCCGCGCCCATGCTCGGGCTCGGCGGCATCACCCGGTCGACGCGGTTGTAGAAGCGGGTCATGATCGCCTTGATCGCCGGCTCGATGAAGCCGATCCGATAATAGCGGAAATAGGTCTCGAACCGGGTGTGGAACGAGGCGACCGACGGCACGCCGTGGCGCCGCGCCCAGCTGACCGCGCCGTGGTTGAGGAGATCGGGCGCCGAGACGTGGACGATGTTGGGCGCGAACGCCTCCAGGTCGGCGCGCGTCGCGCGCGGCAGGTAGCGGCCGAGGCGATATTCCTCGCGCCCGCCAGGCATCGGGATCGCCGGCACCGAGACGAGGTCCCCGGTTGGCGGGAAGGCCGGCGGATCGATCGTCGGCGAATAGACGCGCACCGCGACGCCGCGGTCGAGCAGGTGGCGGACGAGAAGGTTGAGCGCCTGGTTGGCACCGTCGCGCGTATAATTGTAGTTGCCGCTGAACAGCGCGACACGAAGATCCGAAGGGGGCATGATGCACGCGCCATAGCGTGGCGAATGCGGCCTTACTATGTCTGCGGCCGACCCTGGATGGAGGACGCCGCCGTGACCGACCTTTCCGCCTTTCCGATCGCGCAGCATTGGCCTGCCGCATATCCCGACCGCATCCAGCTCTATTCGCTGCCGACGCCGAACGGCGTCAAGGCGTCGATCATGCTCGAGGAGACCGGGCTGCCCTACGAGGTCCACAAGATCGACTTCGCGAAG
>JBKBTU010000203.1:0-4836 GCA_046290715.1 Sphingomonas sp.
GCACCGGCTCTCCCTTTGGGCTGATGGCCTACTACCCCGCCGATCAACTGATCATCGTCGGGGCGGCGCAACGCTACGAACGCCCCACCGAGGAAGGTAACACCTTCGAGACGTACTTCTGCCCGACATGCGGCTCTACGGTATACGCGCGGGCTGGCAAGCACCCGACCATGATCGGGGTCGCGGTAGGGGCAATCGGCGACCCCGCGTTCCCGCCACCGGTGCGCTCCGTGTGGGAGCAGACGATGCACCGCTGGATTACGATCCCTGGCGGTGTGCAGCACTTCGTAAAAGGGCGAGGGTAGCAATCCGGTTTCCCGTTCTCTTTCGGGAACAACGGCATCCTCCGCCGCTACACCGGCACCCCGTACAGGTCATGCTCGTCGGCATCCTCGATCGCCACGCCGACGATGTCGCCCACCGCCAGATGCGCGGCGTCGCGCAGGAAGACCTGGCCGTCGATCTCGGGCGCGTCGGCCTGGCTGCGGCCGGTCGCGCCTTCGTCGCCGACCTCGTCGATGATGACGGGCAGGGTGCGGCCGACCTTGGCGGCGAGCTTGGCGGCGCTGATCGCTGCGGTGCGCTCCATGATGCGCTGGTAGCGTTCCTCCTTCACCTCCTCCGGCACCGGGTCGGGCAGGGCGTTGGCGGCGGCGCCCTCGACAGGTTCGAAGCGGAAAGCGCCGACGCGATCGAGCTGCGCCTCGTCGAGCCAGTCGAGCAGATACTGGAAATCCGCCTCGGTCTCGCCGGGGAAGCCGACGACGAAGGTCGAGCGGATCGCGATGTCCGGGCAGATATCGCGCCACTGGTGGATGCGCTGAAGGACCTTGGCGTCGTTGCCGGGGCGCTTCATGCGCTTGAGGACCGAGGGCGCGGCATGCTGGAACGGAATGTCGAGATAGGGGAGCACCAGCCCCTCCGCCATCAGCGGGATGACCTGGTCGACGTGCGGATAGGGGTAGACGTAGTGGAGGCGCACCCACGGGGCGATCCGGCCGAGCTCGCGGGCGAGGTCGGTCATGTGCGGCACGACCTCGCGGCCCTGCCAAGTCCTCGGCTCCTTGCGGATGTCGATGCCGTAGGCGCTGGTGTCCTGGCTGATGACGAGCAGCTCGCGCGTGCCGGCGGCGACCAGCTTTTCCGCCTCGCGCAGGATCGCGTCGGGGCGGCGGCTGACGAGATCGCCGCGCAACGACGGGATGATGCAGAAGGAGCAGCGGTGGTTGCAGCCCTCCGAGATCTTGAGATAGCTGTAGTGGCGCGGCGTCAGCTTGAGGCCGGCGTCGGGAATCAGGTCGATATAGGGCGAGAGATTGGCGGGCGCCGCCTCGTGCACCGCCTCGACCACCTGTTCGTACTGGTGCGCGCCGGTGACGGCGAGGACGTCGGGGAAGCGGGCGCGGATCACGTCCGCCTCCTTGCCCATGCAGCCCGTCACGATGACGCGGCCGTTCTCGGCGATCGCCTCGCCGATCGCCTCCAGGCTTTCCTCCTTGGCGGAATCGAGGAAGCCGCAGGTGTTGACCAGCACGACGTCGGCGCCCGCGTAATCGGCGGACATCTGATAGCCGTCGGCGCGCAGCTGGGTGAGGATGCGCTCGCTGTCGACCAGGTTCTTGGGACAGCCGAGCGACACCATGCCGACGCGCGGCGGGGAAGGAAGACGAGTTGCCATGAGTGGCGCGCACATAGTCGTTTTCGTGGCGTTTCGCCAGATGCGGTCGGTTCGTCGCATCGGGCATCGCGGACGGCTCGACAGCCGCGGCGGCGGGCGGCAGAGCGCTGACCCGGGGCTGACCCGGGAGCGCATGCATGCTGGCGATAGGATTGATGTCGGGAACGTCGCTCGACGGGATCGACGCGGCGCTGATCGAGACCGACGGCGAGGGCGCGGTGCGGGCGGTCGCGTTTCGCGGCGAGCCCTATTCGGATGCGGCGCGCGCGCAACTGGCAGCGGCGACCGCGCTTGCGCTCACCTTCGACCGGCCGCGCGCCAGCCCCGATCTGGTCGCGGCGGGCGAGCTGATCGACCGGACGCATGCGTTCGCGGTCCACAAGCTGCTGCGCGAGGCCGGCGTGGCGGCCGCCGACGTGGCCGTCATCGGCTATCACGGGCAGACGGTGGCGCACCGGCCCGACCGCGGCTGGACGTGGCAGATCGGCGACGGCGACGTGCTGGCGCGGGCGACCGGGATCGCCGTGGTGAGCGATTTCCGCAGCGCCGACGTGGCGGCGGGCGGGCAGGGGGCGCCGCTGATCCCGGTCTATCATGCCGCGCTCGCCGGCGGACTGGCGCGGCCGGTGGCGGTGCTCAACCTCGGCGGCGTCGCGAACGTCACCTTCATCGGCAGCGACGGTGCGCTGGTCGCGTTCGATACCGGGCCGGCCAATGGCCTGATCGACGCCTGGGTCGAGGCGGAGACGGGCGCGCGCTACGATGACGGCGGCGCGCTGGCGGCGGGGGGCCGCGTCGACGAGGCGGTGCTGACCGCGATGCTCGACCATCCCTTCTTCGAGATGCCGCCGCCCAAGAGCCTCGACCGCAACGATTTCACCATCCAGCCGGCGCGTGGCCTGTCGGCGGCAGACGGCGCGGCGACGCTCACCGCGTTCACCGCCGCGAGCGTCGCGGAAGGGCTCGACCGGCTGCCCGAGCGGCCGCGGCGGCTGATCGTCGCGGGCGGCGGTCGGCACAATCCCACTCTGCTGGCAATGATCGCCGCGCGCACGGGTCTGGTGCCGGAGCCGAGCGATACGCTGGGCTGGAACGGCGATGCGATGGAGGCGGAGGGTTTCGCCTATATGGCGGTGCGGACGCTGAGGGGGCTGCCGATCAGCTTCCCGGGGACGACGGGTGTCGCGGCGCCGCTGGTCGGCGGCGTGGTGAGCCGGCCGTAACCGCCGTTCCGCACTCACCCTCACCCTTCGCCGGCTTTGCCGGCTCTTCCCTCTCCCGGTGAGAGAGGGAGAAAGACGCCGAAGGCGGCGAGAGGGTGAGGGTGGGCGCGATCAGCCCCGTTTGACGCTCACCGGTTTCGGGCAGCCGTCGACCTCGTTCAGGACGGTGTAGATCGGTTTCGCGTCGGGCATCTCCCCGAGCTTGCGCAGCTGGGGGGCCGGTCGGTTGCCGATCCGGAGCGATCGGGGCGCGACGCATTTCGATGCGTCGGCCGGCCTGCTGAGCACCGGCATGTTCGACGGGGGGATCGGCGCGCTCTCCGCAATGGCGGCGGTCGGCAGCAACACGGCGAGCAACGGCAGGTAGCGCATGGACATTCTCCCGAAACGGACGGATCGTACCATGTCCGGCGCAAAGTCACAAAGAAGAAGGATGGTTCACGCGGAGACGCGGAGACGCGGAGAGAAAAGTGCGCGGCAGCGCACCCGCTCGATCATCCGCCGGAAATTGAAGGGCCGCGTTCGCGGCAGGCGTGACACCTCCGCGCCTCCGCGTCTCCGCGTGAACCATCCTTCAACTTTCGTGAAAGCGCGACCCTACCGCTTGCGTGTCAGCTCGCGCATCGCATCGTCCAGCCCGCTGAGCGTCAGCGGGTACATGCGGTCGGTCATCAGCTCGCGCAGGATGCGGATCGACTGGCTGTAGCCCCATTGCCCCTCCGGCACGGGGTTGAGCCACACCGCGGCGGGATAGGTTGTGGTGAGCCGCTGCATCCACACCGCGCCCGCCTCCTCGTTGAAATGCTCGACCGAGCCGCCGGGATGCGTGATCTCGTACGGGCTCATCGAGGCATCGCCGACGAACACCAGCTTGTAGTCGTGGCCGAACTTGTGGAGCACGTCCCACAACGCGGTCCGCTCGGCGAAGCGGCGGGTGTTGTCCTTCCACACGCCCTCGTAGGGGCAATTGTGGAAGTAGAAGAATTCGAGGTTCTTGAACTCGGCGGTGGCGGCGCTGAACAGCTCCTCGCAGAGCTTGACCCACGGGTCCATCGAACCGCCGACGTCGAGGAACAGCAGCAGCTTCACCGCATTGCGCCGCTCGGGCCGCATCCGGACGTCGAGCCAGCCCTGCCGCGCGGTGCCGTCGATCGTGCCGTCGATGTCGAGCTCGTCCGCCGCCCCCTCGCGCGCGAAACGGCGGAGGCGGCGCAGCGCGACCTTGATGTTGCGGGTACCGAGCTCGCGCGTCGAATCGAGGTTCTTGAACTCGCGCTGGTCCCAGACCTTGATCGCGCGGCCGTGCCGGCTCTCGCCGCCGATGCGGATCCCTTCGGGATTGTAGCCGCCGTTGCCGTACGGGCTGGTGCCGCCGGTGCCGATCCACTTACTGCCGCCCTGGTGGCGCCCCTCCTGCTCGGCGAGCCGCTCCTTCAGACCGGCCATGATCTCGTCCCACGACCCCAGCGCCTTGATCTGCTCCATCTCCTCGGGGGTCAGATACTTTTCGGCGACCGCCTTCAGCCAATCGGCGGGAATGTCCGCCGTTTCGGTACCGTAGGTGGTGGCGATGCCGCGGAACACCTTGGCGAAGACCTGGTCGAACCGGTCGAGCAGCCCCTCGTCCTTCACATAGGTCGCGCGGGCGAGATAGTAGAAGGCCTCCGGCGTCGAATCGATCACCTCGGCGTCGAGCGCCTCGAGCAGCAGCAGATGCTCCTTGAGGCTGGCGGGAATGCCGGCGGCGCGGAGTTCGTCGAGGAAGGCGAGGAACATGGCGGCATTGTAGGGCGCCGCGCCCGGCTGTCTAGCGCGGCACGTAGGCGTCGATCAGCGCTCCGACGTAATCGGGATTGCGGCTGGTCAGCTGCGCGGAGGGGTGGCCGCCGTAGATGAAGCCTTTGACGGGATAGACCGTGCCGCCGAGCCCGTCGG
>JBKBTU010000204.1:0-4799 GCA_046290715.1 Sphingomonas sp.
CTGCGCCAATGGTACTATCGCTCAAGCGATGGAAGAGTAGGTCGTCGCCAGGCATTGAAGCGATGTGCAGGTAGAACCCATTCACGATTTCGTCCCAACGGGACCCGCAAAACCCCCGCCTCCAAGCGGGGGTCTTCGCGTCTCTCACGGACAAAAAACCCATCGAAGCACAACCTCGATGGACCTTGGCGCGGGGTGGAGCAGCCCGGTAGCTCGTCAGGCTCATAACCTGAAGGTCACAGGTTCAAATCCTGTCCCCGCAACCAACGGTATTACGAAAGCCCTGGACCCCACGGTCCGGGGCTTTCGTGCGTTCGGCGCAACACGCTCCCTCCGCGAACGCCAGCATCCGGTACAGATCGCCGTGCAGTTGGATTGGGCAGCGCTTGCCGCCGCGCGCGCTGCCCCGCTGCACCACGATCCTCTTGATGAGCGGGCGGATGACCTGTCGGGCGTCTGCGCCATCGCCAGAGGCGAGGCGTACGTTGAGTTCAGCGATCGCGCGTGTTCAGGCTCTCGTAGTTTGCCCGCAGGCGCACAACCGGCGACGCAGGCGCGATGCCGTCGTACCGCTCAGAGGCGGCCGAACACCGCCTCGAAGCCCGCACGGTCGCCCGCTGCAAGGAAGCGCGCCTGCTCGATCCAACGGTCCCGCGTGATGCGGCCGGCGAAGGGCCCGAGCTGCGCGTCGAGCCGCGCGGCTTCGTCATCGGACAACGTGGCGATCTGGCCGACGGTGGTGATGCCGAGTTCGCCGAGCCTCGTGGCGAGCTTCGGGCCAAGCCCCTTCAGCGTGGTGACCGGGGCGTCCGCGGGAGCATCGGATGCTGGGGCAGGCGCCGAAGCCGCCTCGGCAGCGGGCGCGGCATCCAGCGGGGCGCTCGCCGCGATCGGTTCGTCCGCGATCGGTGCGCTGGCCGTGACCGGGTCGGCCGATACGGAACGCGGCGCCTCCGCGGCAGGCACGGGTTCGGCGATCGGCGTTTCGTCCGCGGCGGCCGTGGCTTGCGGCGTCGTCTGCGCGACCTCGGCATTGTGGTCGGCGATGTCGCGCTCCGCGGTCTTGCGGCGCCGCTTGAGGCGCGATCCCCAGATGATCGCGACGATCACCACCACCGCGAAAACGGCGACGATCGCGAGATGCGCGATCGTGAAGGCATCGGTCGTGCTCGGGATGAGACTGGCGCCCGTGGCGCCGCCGGCGGTGGCGGTGTCGTTCATAGCTGCGATCCTAGCGACGGGGCGTCGGCGCGGCGAGTGGAAACGGCAGCAGGCTCATCGCAGCGCGCGAGTGGCGAGCGCGCCGCAATTGGCATCCGTCGCGCGCGGCCCCTGATCGCCGGTGATCGCGCGACCGAGCGCCTTCAGGATGTTGCCGGCGGATTTGACCTCCGGCGGGACGGTCAGCGCAGGGTCGCTCAACGTACCCGTCATATAGGCCGCCCCCGGCAGGCGCAGCAGGCTGTGCGCCTTGGGCATGCCGGTGAGGCGCAGGTCGATGCGCTCCGCGGGGAAGCGGATGGTGCCGGACCCGCGCAACTGGCTGGCGCTGGTGTCGACGATCAGCGGTGCCGCGCGGCCGACCCCGCCCGCCACCGGCAGCGCCAGCACGACGCAGCGGAGCCGTGCGGTATCGTTCCTGCCCGCCAGCAAGGCGCGTCCCGCATCGAATCCCAATGCCGCGGCGTAGCGCTGCGGCAGCGCGCCGTCGCGGACGGTGAAACCGATGTGGCCGTCGGACCGGCCGATGGCGGCGCGGATCGTCTCGCCCCGACCCTTGAGTCGGAGATGAGCCGCGATCCGGCCGGTGAACGCGCCGCCGGTTCCCGCCAGCGCAGAGACCTGCGTACCGGCGAGCCGCAAGTCGACGGCAAGCGTCGGCACGCGGGCACCGTCGCGCTGGTCGACGCCGATCGTTCCGCGAGCGACGCCGCCAGCCAGCCGGATCACGAGCGGCGCGACGGTCAGCCGCTGCCGGTCGAGCGTCAGCACGCCGCCGACTCCGGTGACCGAGGTGCCGCCGCCGCGGCTGAATACCCGCGCCACGTGCACTGCGATCCGCCCGTCGGTGCGGGCGAGATTGGTAAGGTCGATCCGCGTGTCGGGCACGACGCGGGGGCCGATCGCGCGCTGCATCGCGGCGCCGCGCGCCAGCCCCTCGTCGGACGAGAGATCGTCGAAGTCGAAGCGGTTCGACGTCACCGCACCGTCGAGCCGGGTTCGGCCGTCCCGTTTGTCGACGGTCACGTGGCCGGCGATGTCCGACCGCCCGATCGTGCCCCTGAGCGCGGTCACGCTCCAGCGCGGCGCGTCGTGGCGGACGTGCGCGGTGATGGCGACCGGCTGCGTCCCGAACAGGCCCGCCTCGATCACCGCGTCGATCAGCCGGAGGTCCGCGGCGCGCGCGGTGACGTCGAGCGTCATCGCGTCGGTATCGAGAGGGCGATCCATCCGGCCGTTCGCACGCATCGCCAGCCGCGCACCGTCGATCGTGGCGGTGAACGGCCAAGGTCCGGGCGTCGGCTGCGCGACCGACGCGCCGGCGAGCGCGATCCGCACCGGCGTGCCGCGGATCGTGCCGTCGCCGCGCGCGCGCACGCCGCGTACGTCGGAGGTGAAGGCGACCGCCACCACCCGATCGCGCTTGGCGTCGCGGTAGCGGATCATGCTGTCGCGGACGATGAGGCCCTTGAGGTCGTTCGACGATCCGCCGGTCTCGGGTTCGCCCGGGCGCGCCCAGTTGGTTCTGCCGCCGCGGTCCCGAACGAGCGCCAGTTGCAGCCCGGTCGCAACGATGTCGCGCGGACGGAAGGTGCCGGTCAACAGCGGCCACAGCGGGAAACTGACGCGCGCCTCGCGCAGACTCAAGAAATCGCCGCTCCCCGCCCAGCCCGGCTGCGGAATGCGGACGCCGCGCACTGCGATCGTGGGGGTGAAACCGAAGTGATCGACGCGCTCCATGCTCGCGATCGTCACCGGGCGGCCGAAGCGCTGCGTCAGCCGGTCGGCGACGATGCCCTTGAGCAGCCCGAAGGGAAAGGCGCCGGCGACGAGTAGCAGGACGACCGGCAGCGATGCCGCCGCGATCAGCAGGAGGGTGCGCCTGCGGACGCGGGGCCGGATTATCATGGATGAGGGGACGCGCGTCGTGCCATTCCGTTCCGGATCGGTCTGACTTCGCCCGCTCAGAAATCGACGGCGATGCCCTTCAGCTCCCAGTCGCCGTAGCGGGTCGGGTCGAGACCGAGCGGATCGTCACCTTTCGCGGCATCGCGCGGTCGCTGCGGCTCGGGTGCGGGCACCGGGGGGTTCTTGCTGAGATATTCGGGCGGCTTCACGTGTGCGGGACGTTGGCCCATCGCGTCTCTCCGGACTAAGGGATAGCGCATATCGGTCCGCACACGAGGTTTCACAAGTTTTGCCCGCTTCCCGCCCCAAGCCGTCCAAGCCCGCTGCCGAACCGCTCGGCACCCCCTCGCGCCGCGCGGCTTTGCGCCTGCTCGACGCGGTACTGCGGCGGGGCGAGCCGCTGGAACAGGCGCTCGTCGCGGCGACACGGCACGTCTACGGGCCGGATCGCGGGCTGGCGCATGCCATCGCCGCCGAGACGCTGCGCCGCCTGCCCGATCTCGACGCGCTGATCGATTCGGTCACCGAGCGGCCGCTGCCGGACGATGCCAAGGCACGGATGGCGCTGCGGATCGCGCTGGTGCAGGCGCTCGTGCTGGGCACGCCGCACCATGCCGCGATCGCGACGGTGCTGCCGCTGGTCGATGGCGGCCCGCGCAAGCTCGTCCACGGCGTGTTCGGCGCGATCGTCCGCGCCGGCGTGCTGCTGCCCGAGATACCGGCGCTGCCGCCGGCGGTGGAGACGCGGTGGGAGGCGGGCTGGGGCGCAGGCATGGTCGAAGGCGCAGCGCAGGCGATCGCCGCGCCGCCGCCGCTCGACCTCACGCTGGCCGACGCGGGCGAAACCGAGCGGTGGACCCGCGAACTCGGCGGCACCAGCCTGATGCCGGGACACGTCCGCCTGACCGATGCGGCGCCGGTGACCGAGCTGCCCGGCTTCGCCGAGGGGCGCTGGTGGGTGCAGGACATCGCCGCCTCGATCCCCGCACGGCTGCTGGGGGCGGGCAGCGGCCGCGCGCTCGACCTGTGCGCGGCGCCCGGGGGCAAGACGCTGCAGCTTGCCGCGGCGGGGTACGGCGTGACTGCGGTCGACGTCTCCAACGCCCGGATCAAGCGGTTGCGCGAGAACCTGTTCCGCACCCGGCTGAAGGCGGAGGTGATCGTCGGCGACGTGCTGCGATGGGCGCCGGCGGAGCCGGTCGACGCGCTGCTGATCGACGCGCCGTGCAGCGCCACCGGCATCTTCCGCCGCCATCCGGACGTGCTCCACCGCGTCCATCCGGCGATCATCGGCGAGATGGCGGAATTGCAGGCGCGCATCCTCACCCGTGCCGCCGACTGGGTCGCGCCGGGCGGCCGCCTCGTCTTCGCGACGTGCAGCCTCGAGCCGCAGGAGGGCGAGGCGCAGCTCGCCCGTTTCCTGGGCGAGCGCCCCGACTATGCGATCGACGCGCCCGATCCGGCGTCGCTGCCCCCCGGCGTGCCCGTCCATCCGGATGGCTACGTTCGCACCCTCCCGGAGATGCTCGCCGACGCGGGCGGTTGCGACGGCTTCTTCATCGCCCGGCTGCGGCGGCGGGCTTAACTGATCGCGCTGCGCCCAAGCGGATTGTAATAGAGGGCCGGCAGGCTAGAGAGACCGGTCATGCAGCCGGTCCGTATCGCCCCGT
>JBKBTU010000205.1:0-4767 GCA_046290715.1 Sphingomonas sp.
GTAGCCGAGCGGCTTTTCGAGCGCGATGCGGACCGAAGGGCCGGTGAGGCCGACCGCCTCCAGGCCCTGCACCGCCGATTCGAACAGCGACGGCGCGGTCGACAGATAGATGGCGAGCCCGCCCGAGATATCGCCGATCTTGTCGGCGAGCGGCTGGAAGCCGTTCGGATCGGAGAGATCGGCGGGCTGGAACTGGATGCGGTCGAGGAAGGTGCCGAGCGCGCTTTCGTCCTTGCGATCCTCGGGCAGGAATTCGTCCAGCGCCTTCTTGACCACGTCGCGATAACCCGCATCGTCCATGTCGCCGCGTGCCGAGCCGGTGATCGTCAGCCCCTGCGGCAACAAACCGTCGGCGTGCAGGCCGTAGAGCGAGGGCAGCAGCATGCGCTTGGCGAGGTCACCAGTGGCTCCGAACAGGAGCAGCTTGCCGACGGGATTGCGCTGCATGACGATCCTTTGCCTTAGAGGATGAGGCCGGCGAGCGGATCCAGCCCGGCCATGATATTGAGGTTCTGCACGGCAGCGCCACCGGCGCCCTTGCCCAGGTTGTCGAGCGTCGCGATCAGGCGGACGTGACCGCTGTCGGCGTTGCCGCAGACGCGCAGGGTCATGCGGTCGGTGCCGCTGTTCTCCTCGATCGCGATCGCCGTCGCATCCCCCCGCACGACCGCGATCAGCGGGCTGTCGGCGTAAGCGGCGGCCAGCGTATCCTCGATCGCTGCAATGCTCGGCGCGCCGGGCAATTGCTTCAGCGGCAGCGGTACCTCGCCCAGCATGCCGCGGTTCAGCCGCGCGACGGCGGGCGCGAAGATCGGCGGATGGGCAAGGCCGGCATGGGTCCGCATTTCCGGCAGATGCTTGTGCGCGAGCCCCAGCGCATAGGCGCGGAACGCCGTGTCGGTGCCGCCGTCTTCGAACTCGGCGATCATCGCCTTGCCGCCGCCCGAATAGCCGGAGGTGGCATTGTAGGTCAGCGGCCAGTCCGCGGGAACCAGCCCCGCCCGCACCAGCGGCGCGACGAGGGCGAGGAAGGCGGTGGGGTAGCAACCGGGGTTCGACACGAAGCGCGCGTCCGCGATTCGCGCCGCTTGGCCGGCATCGAGTTCGGGGAAGCCGTAGGTCCAGCCCTCTGCGACGCGATGGGCGGAGGATGCGTCGATGATCCTGGTCGTCCCGCCGCGAACCAGCGCGACCGCCTCGCGCGCCGCATCGTCGGGCAGGCAGAGGATCGCGATGTCCGCGTCGTTGAGCGCTTCCGCCCGCGCGGCCGGATCCTTGCGGCGCGCCTCGTCGAGCGCGGCGACGGCGATGTCGGTGCGGCCGCTCAGCCGCTCGCGGATGTCGATCCCGGTCGTGCCGACCGCGCCGTCGATGAAGACGGTGACGCTCATGCCCGATCCACCCGATCAAAGTCCTCCCGATCGAGGTCCGCCCGGTCGAGTGCGGTGCGATCGACGTAGCCCGCGAGGCCCTGTGCCGCGGCCAGCCCCCAGGCGTGACTGCCGGCGAGTTCGAGGACGTCGAAACGCGCGCCGGCGGCGAGGTCGGCGCGCTTGTCGGTCAGGCCGCGGTCGGCATAGAGGACGGTGTCTCGCACCGCGGTCGTCGGCATCGGTGCTGCGTAATGCGGCGCGAAGACCTGTTCGGCGAGGCGCACGTCGGCAAGGTCGCCACGCACGGCGTGGGTGGCAGGGTCGAGCGCGACCGACCGGCCTGTCAGTGCGAAAGCCTTACGCGAGGGCCGGCTGGCGGGTTCTGGCGTCGCCTTCGCCGAGGAATTGCCCGAACTCTTCAAGAAACTCTGCCCCTTCGGATGTGCGTGCGACGAAGATGTTGCGCTTGTCGCTGTCGTCGCGTTGGCGGCGCAGATAGCCGAGCGCACCCAGCCTGTTCAAGGCGCGCGTGACGACGGGCTTCGATACGTTAAGCGCCCGCGCCAGGCCGCGGACCGTATGGGGACCGGGATTGAGGTAGACGAGCAGCAGGAGCGCCATCTGCCGGTTGGTGAGATCGGGCTCTCCCGACCGCACGTAGTCGACGAGGGCGGTCATCCAGGTCGCCAGGGACTGCGCGGCTGTTCCCACGATCAAATATCCGTTTCTGCGCCGTTTTCGGGGCTTTGTTTCGCGGTCATAACGCCCCCGCATGCCCTAGGTTTCCGGTAAATGAACGACGAGGCGGGATTAACCTGACATATCCCCGGGCGGCTCGATCGCCAGACTTTGGATCGTCGATCCGGCTCTGCGGCCGGGGTGACGACAAGGGGGATCGCCGGGCGAGGGGAGGTGGCATCGGTGCCTCGGTGGGCGGGCGGTTGATCGCCCGGCGCGGCTCGCCTATGTGCGCGCCTTCATCCGCGTTTCCGGGACCCTCGATGTTCACCTTCCTGCTTGTCGTTCATGCCATCATCGCCGCCAGCCTGGTGACGGTGATCCTGATGCAGAAGTCGGAGGGCGGTGGCCTCGGCATGGGTGGCAGCCCGTCGGGCCTGATGTCGGCGCGCGGTGCGGCGGACTTCCTGACCCGCGCGACCTCGATCCTGGCGACGGTGTTCGTCGTCATGTCGATCGCGCTGGCGTTCATCGCCGCGCATCGCCAGACGCAGACGATCGATACCTCGCTGGCGCGCACCCCCGCCGCCGCTCCGGCGCCGGCGGCACAGCCGCTCGCCCCGGCGCAGGATGCGGTGCCCAACGCACCCGCGGACAACGGCGCGGTCCCGCTCGCCAAGTAATTCCGGCGCATTCCATCGCAAATCGCGTGCGGGGCACCTCCGCGCGCTCTTGTCGTTCGACCCCACAACACGCTAGGCGGTTTCTCCCATGGCGCGGTACATCTTCATCACCGGCGGCGTGGTCTCGTCGCTCGGCAAGGGCCTCATGGCGGCCTCTCTCGCAGCTCTGCTCCAGGCGCGCGGCTATCGCGTGCGGATCAGGAAGTTCGATCCCTATCTGAACGTCGATCCGGGGACGATGAGCCCCTATCAGCACGGCGAGGTCTACGTGACCGACGACGGCGCGGAGACCGACCTCGACCTCGGCCATTACGAGCGGTTCACCGGGGTCGCCTCGCGCCAGTCGGACAACATCACCTCCGGCCGGATCTACAAGACGATCATCGAGCGCGAGCGGCGCGGCGACTATCTCGGCGCCACGGTGCAGGTCATCCCGCACGTCACCGACGCGATCAAGGCGTTCGCGCGGGCGGAGACGGACGACCTCGACTTCGTGCTGTGTGAAATCGGCGGCACGGTCGGCGATATCGAATCGCTGCCGTTCATCGAGGCGATCCGACAGCTGAAGAACGAGGTCGGGCGCGGCAATGCGATCAGCATCCACGTGACGCTGGTCCCGTATATCGCCGCCGCGGGTGAGCTGAAGACCAAGCCGACGCAGCATTCGGTGCGCGAGATCGCGGCGCTGGGCGTCCAGCCCGACGTGATCGTCTGCCGCTGCGAACAGCCGCTGCCGCCGTCGGAACGCGCGAAGATCGCGCTGTTCTGCAACGTGCCCGAAACGGCCGTCATCCCGGCGCTGGACGCCAAGAGCATCTATGCGGTGCCGATGCAGTATCACGGCGAGGGGCTGGACGCGGAGGTGCTGCGCGCCTTCGGCATCACGCCGTCGTCGGCGCCCGACCTCTCGCGCTGGGCCGACATCATGGACCGGCTGACCAATCCGGAGGGCGAGGTGACGGTCGGCGTCGTCGGCAAATATGTGGGCCTGCAGGACGCCTACAAGTCGCTCAACGAGGCGCTCGTCCACGGCGGCATCGCCAACCGGGTCAAGGTCAACGTCCGCTGGATCGATGCCGAACTGTTCGAGAACGACGACAGCGAGATCGTCGGCCAGCTCGAGCCGTGCGATGCGATCCTGGTCCCCGGCGCGTTCGGCGAACGCGGCGCGGAGGGGAAGATCAAGTCGGTCAAGTTCGCGCGCGAACGCGAGATCCCCTATTTCGGCATCTGCTTCGGCATGCAGATGGCCTGCGTCGAGGGCGCGCGCGACACGGCGGGGATCGAGCGGGCCTCGTCGACCGAATTCGGTCCGACCGAGGAGCCGGTGGTCGGCCTTATCACCGAATGGATGGGTCGCGACGGACTGGAAAAGCGCGAGGAGCAGGGCGACCTCGGCGGGACGATGCGGCTCGGCGCGTATGAGGCGACGCTGGCGGGCAACAGCGTCGTCGCCTCGATCTACGGCGGCACCGCGATCCAGGAACGCCATCGCCACCGCTACGAGGTCAACACGCACTACAAGGACGCGCTGGAGAAGGGCGGCCTGGTGTTCAGCGGCATGTCGCCCGACGGGACGCTGCCCGAGATCGTCGAGCGGCCGGACCACCCCTGGTTCGTCGGCGTCCAGTTCCATCCCGAACTGAAGAGCAAGCCGTTCGACCCGCACCCGCTATTCGCGAGCTTCATCGCCGCGGCGGTCAAGCAGAGCCGGTTGGTTTAACCGTCCGGGTAGCCGCAAACTCCGCCGTCACCCCGGACTTGTTCCGGGGGCCACCGCGCGGCGTAGGGGCGCCTCGAGGCTCACAGGTCATCCCCCGCGGCCGAGTAGACCCCGGAACACGTCCGCGGTGACGGGGGTGCTGGGGAGGAGTGTCGCGCGCGCACGACGCGCATGAAAAAGCGCCCGGACCTTGCGGTCCGGACGCTTCTGGCATCCCTGTCGGAACGCCGCTTCGCTTACGCGGCCTTCGCCTCGTCGGTGTTGTTCTCGACCGCAGCGAGGGGGGCGCCGGTCTTGATCGCGATGCTCT
>JBKBTU010000206.1:0-4740 GCA_046290715.1 Sphingomonas sp.
GCGCGCCATGGCGGTCTGCGATCCGTCCGATCAAGGGATAGGCGATTGCCCCGGTCACCGCCATGATACCCAGCGCGACCGAGATCGCCGCGCGCGGCCAGCCAAACTCGGCTGAGAGAGGCAGCAGGAACAGCCCGAACACCGCATGGACCGCGGGCGTGGTGCTGCGCCCGCGCTTCATCCCCAATCTCGACATCGCGGTCGACTGGTACGACATCCGCCTGCGCGACGCGATCAACCAGCCCGATGCCAACGTCATCGCCGAACTGTGCGTCGACCAGCCGAGCCTCGACAACGTCTACTGCCGCGCGATCAGCCGCCAGCGCGGCACCGGCTTCATCGACGGCTTCGTGGTGCAGCCGCAGAACGTCGCCGCCTTCCGCACCGCGGGGCTCGAACTCAACGTCACCTATCGCGTCGACACCGCGCGGCTCGGCCGGTTCGACCTGCGGCTGGTGGGCGGCTATCTGGACAAGCTGCAACAGGTCGCGACACCCGGCGCGGCGGTGGAGAACAACGTCGATGCGCTGTTCCGCCCGCGCTTCAACGCCGCCTTCTCGCCGACCTGGAGCCTGGAGGCAGTGACGATCGGCTACAATTTGCGCTGGCAGGACGGGGTGCGCCGCTTCAGCCGCTTCGATACCGACGGCAATCCGAGCTTCGTCGACCCGCGCTATTTCCGCTACAAGCCCCTGTGGCAGCACGATGTGCAGGTGCAGTGGAAGGCGGGCGACCGCTTCGCCTTCTACGGCGGGGTCAACAACCTGGGCGACCAGAAGCCGGATATTGGCTTCGAGACCAACGTGCCGATCTCGCCGGTCGGCCGGTACTTCTACTTCGGGGCGAAGGTGAACGTCGACCGGCGGTGAGGCCGGGTACGCTCGATCTCTCAGTCCCGGGCTACGCAAGACATAAGTCGCTGAAGCCAGTACGTCTTGTGTCCCCGCGAAGGCGGGGACCCAGTACTGGGCTCCCGCCTTCGCGGGAGCACAAAAGGGGCGGGGGCACTCCTGAGCTTCCGGAGCGCCCCTTATACGCGGCGGCTTGCCCTGCGGCGATCCTCTCCCTAGTCCCTGCCGACAATACCATTTTAGTACCAAGGGGCGCCGGATGACTCGATCGATCGACAAGGCTGCAACCGCCACACGGCTCGCCGCATGTGCGCTCTCGCTGGCGGGCGTCGGGGTGCCGGCGGCGGCGCAGCAGGCGACGCGGCCTGCGCTGTATCCGGCGCCGGTGTCGATGGAACTCAAGCACGGAACGATGACGCTCGGCACCGCGGTGGTGCTGGTCGCAACGCCGGGAACCGATCCCGTTACCGTCGCGCTGGTCCGTCGCATCCTGACTGCGGCCGGCGTCGAGACGATCGCGACCGCGCGTACGGTGCCGGCGGTAGCCGACCGGCCTTACGTCCTGATCGGAGCCGACGATGCGCCGATCGTCCGCGCGGGCCTGGCGCGCAGCGGGGCGGCGGCGGACGGGCGGCCCGAAGGCTATACGATCGCGGTGGCACCGGCGGGCAGCGGCCTCGTCACGCTCGCAGGCCATGACGCGGACGGCCTGTTCCACGCGGTGCAGACGCTGCGCCAGCTGGTGCAGCGGCCGGTTCTGCCGGCGCTGGTGATCCGCGACCATCCGGCGATGCCGATCCGGGGTACGATCGAAGGCTTCTATGGCGCGCCCTGGTCGATGGAGGATCGGACGCGGCACCTCGACTTCCTCGCGAGCGTCAAGGGCAACACCTACGTCTACAGCCCCAAGGACGATCCGTTCGCGCGGGACCGCTGGCGCGAGGCCTATCCGGCCGCGACGCTTGCATCGCTCGGCACGCTGGCGGCGCGGGCCAAGGCCGACCACGTCGATTTCGTCTATGCGATCTCACCGGGGCCGAGCGTGTGCTTCTCCGACCCCGCCGATGCCGCGGCGCTGGAGCGCAAGTTCGATGCGCTGCGGGGCATCGGCATCCGCAGCTTCTATGTCGCGCTCGACGACATCGAATATACCAAGTGGAATTGCGCGGCCGATACCGCGGCGTTCGGGCCTTCGGGCGCGGCGGCGGCGGGCGTCGCGCAGGCGAGCCTGCTCAACCGGGTGCAGGCGGACCTCGTCGCCAAGGATCGCGGCGCGCGGCCGCTGATCATGGTACCGACCGAATATTACGACGCCAAGGAAAGCCCCTACAAGGCGGCGCTGCGTCAGCACCTCGACCCGCGGATCGTCGTGCAATGGACCGGTACCGACGTGGTGCCGCCGGCGATCTCCGTCCCCGATGCCAAGGCCGCGACCAAGGCGTTCGGACGCAAGACGCTGTTGTGGGACAATTATCCGGTCAACGATTACGCCCAGTCGGCAGGGCGGCTGCTGCTCGCGCCCTATGCAAAGCGCGAAGGCGGGCTGTCGGCGGAATTGACCGGCATCCTCTCCAATCCGATGAACCAGGAGGCGCCGAGCCGCGTCGCGGTGGCGGGCGTGCTCGGCTTCGCGTGGAACGACACGGGCTATGACGCCGATCGGACGTGGGCGGCGGCGGCGCGCGATCTCGCGGGCGGCGATCCGCGTGCGACGGCGGCGCTGCTCACGTTCTTCGATACGCAGCACCTCGCGCCGACCTTCGGCAGCCAGCCGTGGCAGGAGCAGGCGCCGCGATTGAAGGCTGCGCTGGACGCGGTGCGTGCGGCGCTCGCCGACGGCGATGCCGGGGCGAGGCGGCGGGGCATCGCCGATTTAGCCGCGCAGGCGGATGCGCTGGCGGGGGCACCGGACATCATCCGGGCGGGCGTCGCCGATCCCGCCTTCGCGGCGCAGGCGCGGCCATGGCTCGATGCGCTGCAGCTGTGGGGCCGGGCGCTACAGCTGACCGCGGCGGGCCTCGCCGCGGCGGATCGGGGCAATGCGGCGGGGGCGCACTATTTCGCCGATGCGCAGCGGCTGGCGGCCGAGGCGGCGGCGGTGCAGACGATCAAGGGCGCGACGCGCTTCGGCGGGCCGGTGAAGATCGCCGACGGCGTGCTCGACCGCTTCATCGCGGATGCGCCTGGGATGATCGCGCCTTGAGGTCGCGCGCCGGCGTGCTAGCGTCGGCGTCATCGACGAAAAACGGGGGATCCTCATGCGCTTCGCTCTCGCTCTGCTGCTGTTGCCGGCGCTGCCGCTGGTCGGGGGCAGTGCGCCGCTGCCGGTGGCGGGGGCGGACACGGCAGCGCGCGATGCCGCGCTGCTCGCCTTCCTCGATGCCGCTTATGACGAGCAGCTGAAGCTCAGCCCGGAATCGCAGACGCAGCTCGGCCTCAAGACCGACTACGACCGCCTTGATGATTACACCGACGCGGCGGCGGTGCGCTCGCTCGCGCTGACCGAGCGGCAGCTTGCGGCGATGAAGGCGCGCTTCCGGCCGGAGGAATTGGGCGAGAGCGCCCGCGTCAGCTACCGCCTGTTCGAGTACGAGGGGCAGCGCGCGCGCGAATCCTTCCGCTTCCGCAAGCTGCGCTTCCCGGTCTCGACCAACGGCAGTCCGGCGGGTGACATCCCGGTGCTGCTCATCAACAACCACAAGGTCGACATGCCCGCCGATGCGCGCGCCTATATCGCCCGCCTGCGCGACACCGACCGGGTGATGCGCGAGGTGGCGGCGACGATGCGCGAACAGGCCGCGGCGGGGATCATCCCCAACGCGGTGAACTTCGCCCCCGCCCGCGCCGACGCCAAGGCGATCATCACCGGCGCGCCCTTCGATGCCGGCCCCGATTCGACGTTGCTTGCGGATATTCGAAAGAAGGTCACTGCGTTGAGCGTCCCCGCAGCGGACAAGGCGCAGCTGATCGCCGACGCCGAAGTCGCGCTGAAGGGGCCGTTCCGGCATGGCTACGACACGTTGCTCGCCACGCTCGACGCGATCGAGCCGCTTGCCACCGGGAATTTTGGTGCCTGGCACCTGCCCGACGGCGAGGCCTATTACGCCGACCGGCTGAAGAGCGCGACCACGACCAGCCTCACCGCCGACCAGATCCATGCGCTCGGCCTCGCGCAGGTCGCCGCGATCCGGCAGGAGATGGAGGGGATCAAGCGCGAGGTCGGCTTTGCGGGGACGCTCGAGCAGTTCTTCGACCGCGTCCGCACCGATCCGCAATTCAAATATCCCAATACCGACGCCGGGCGGCAGCAGTATCTCGCCGATGCACGCGGCGTGATCGCGTCGGTAATGATCGCCGCGCCGCGGTATTTCCGCGTCCTGCCCAAGGCGCCCCTCGAGGTCCGCGCGGTCGAGAAGTGGCGCGAGCGGACCGCCTCGACCGCCTTCTACAACCCGCCATCGGCAGACGGCACGCGGCCGGGTATCTATTACGTCAACCTCGTCGACATGAACCAGACGCAGAAGGTGCAGGTCGCCGGCATCGCTGCGCACGAGGGGGCGCCCGGGCATCACTTCCAGATCGCCAGGCAGCAGGAACTGGTCGGCATTCCCAAGTTCCGCAAATACGGCGGCTATGGCGCCTATATGGAGGGCTGGGGTCTCTATTCCGAGCGGCTGGCGAACGAGATGGGCGTCTACAAGGACCCCTATGCCCGCTTCGGCATGCTGTCGCTCCAGGTGTGGCGCGCGATCCGGCTGGTGCTCGACACCGGCATCCATTCGAAGCGCTGGACGCGCGAGCAGGCGATCGCCTATTTCCGCGCCAACAGCTCGGTTTCCGACACCGACATCGCGCGCGAGGTCGACCGTTATTTCAACTGGCCGGGGCA
>JBKBTU010000207.1:0-250 GCA_046290715.1 Sphingomonas sp.
GCTCTACATTTCGATCGGGCAGGCATTCTGATGGCGCAGGAGATGCCGGCAACCGAACCGACCGAAACCGTGATCGTGACGCGGCCGCCGCTGTGGCAGCGTATCCTGAAATGGGTGCTGTTCCTGATCCTGGGACTGGTGGTGCTGGTCGGCATCGTCGTGCTCGGGATCAACACCGATCCCGGTCGGCGGTTCGTCGCCAACCGGATCGGCGGCTATACGACCGCCTCCGGGCTCAACATCAAGGTCG
>JBKBTU010000207.1:260-4738 GCA_046290715.1 Sphingomonas sp.
TGGATTGAGCTTCGCGATCGGGCGGATCGACGGTTCGCTCTACGGCCAGATGGTGCTGAGCGACGTCCGCGTCGCCGATCCCAAGGGCGTGTTCCTCACCAGCCCGAAGCTCGCGGTCGACTGGCGGCCGTTCGCCTTCGCGAGCAACCATGTCGACGTCCGCACGCTGTCGACGGAACTCGTCACGCTCGCGCGCCGACCCGAATTGAAGGCGACGCCGCCGGGCGACCCGAACGCGCCGCTGCTGCCCGATCTCGACATCGATGTGAACCGCCTGCACGTCGGACGGCTGGTGCTGGCCAAGCCGGTGACCGGCGAGACGCATATCGTCCGCATCGACGGATCGGTGCATATCGCCGACCGCCGCGCGCAACTGGTCGCCGACGCCGCCGCATTGCGCGCGGCCGGCGTCGCCGGGGGCGATACGCTGCACCTCAAGCTCGATGCCGTTCCGGAGCGCAACACGCTCGACGTCGACCTCAAGCTCAACGCGCCCGTCGGCGGCGTGGTCGCGACGATGGGGTCGCTGAAGGCGCCGCTCACCGCCACGGTCGGTGGTCGCGGCAGCTGGCAGGCGTGGCAGGGGCGTGCGCAGGCGACGCTCGGCGGCGGGCAGCTCGCCGACCTCGGCGTCACCGCGCGCAACGGCCATATCGAGGTGCGCGGCTTCACCACGCCGGGCCTGTACCTGCAGGGGCCGGTCGAGCGGCTGACCGCACCGCGGCTCGACGTGGCGCTCGACACGACGCTCGCCGATCGCAAGGCGGATACGCGGCTGACGCTCAAGTCCGATGCGCTGGCGGTGGATGCGGGCGGCCTGCTCGATCTCGCCAGCAGCCGTTTCGGCAATTTCGCGGTCAATGCGCGGCTGCTGACGCCGGGCGCGATCGCCCCCAATCTGCGCGGCCGCGACGTGATGGCGCGGGTGGTGCTGGACGGCGCGTTCGGAACGCCGACGGTCGACTACAAGGTCAGCGCCGCCGCGCTGGGCTTCGGTACGACCACGGTCGAGAACGTCTATGCCGAAGGGCTGGCGCGGGTGAACAGCGACCGCATCCTGGTGCCGGTCAACGCGCGGGCGCGTCGCGTGACGGGCCTCAACGCGGCCGTCGGCGGCCTTGCCAACAACGTGCGCATCCAGGGCGATTTCGCGATCTCGATGCCCAACATCCTGTCCGACAATCTCAAGATCCGCTCGGACAATATCGACGCGACCGCGATCGTCGTCGCCAACACCGCGACCGGCCGCTATACCGGCGCCCTGAAGGGCCGGGTGAACAATTACCGGCTCGAAAGCATCGGCATCCTCAACCTGTCGACCGACGCCAAGCTGGTGCCGGGGCCAAACGGCGGATTCGGCATCACTGGCCGCGTCGTCGCGCAGACCAAGCAGCTGTTCAACAGCGGCGTCCGCAACTTCCTCGGTGGCAACGCGGTGGTGCGCAGCGATATCGGCTACAGCCCGGAGGGGATCGTCACCTTCCGCAACCTGCGGATGAACGCGCCGCAGTTCCGCATCACCCGCGGCGACGGACGGTTCGATCCCGCGACCGGCGCGGTCCTGGTCAACGCCGACGCCTATTCGACGCAATACGGGCCGCTTTCCGCACGGGTCACCGGCAGCGCGACCGCACCCGTCGTGGTGCTGCACGCTGCACGGCCGGGCGTGGGTGTCGGCCTCGTCAATCTCAACGCACGCGTCGTCGGGCGGGGCGGGGCCTATGCGGTCACCGCGAGCGGCGGGACAGACTATGGCCCGTTCACGGCGGACGTGCTGGTGCGTCCGAGCCCGCAGCTGACCGTCGACGTCAACCGCGTCGTCTTCGCCGGGATCGTTGGCAGCGGCCGGGTCGCCGCCACGCCTGCCGGCCCCTTCGCCGGTGCGCTGCAATTCGCCGGCCGCGGCATCAACGGCAACGTGCGCCTCGGCAACCAGGGCGGCTATCAGCGTGCCGACATCGCCGCGCGCGCCTATAACGCCACGATTCCGGGCCAGACCGACTTCACCATCGGCCGCGCCATCGTCAACGCGAGCGTCGTCCTGTTCCCCAAGGCGCCGCAGGTGATCGCCGACGTCCAGGTCGCCGACACGCGCTACAATGCCTTCGTCATCCAGGCGATGCGCGCCAAAGTGAATTATGTCGGCGGCCGGGGCACCGCGCAGGCGCTGCTGACCGGATCGAGCGGCGTGCCGCTGCGCGTCGCGGTCAATGCGCAGCTGTCGCCGGACAACTACCTCGTCGCCGCGCAGGGCCAGGCGAACGGCATCGCCTTCCGCACGGTCAATCCGGCACGGATCACGCGGGGCGCCGGCGGCTATCGCCTCGCTGCGACGCGGATCGACTTCGGCCAAGGGCCGACCGCCGGGTCGGCGCGCGTGGCCGGGTCGTTCGGCGGCGGCGTCACCGCGGCGCAGGCCCGGCTCGACCGGCTCAACCTGTCGATGCTGTCGGCGTTCGTGCCGAACCTCGGCCTGTCCGGCGCGGTGACCGGCAGCCTCGATTATCGCCAGCAGGGCAGCAGCATCCCTGCCGCCGATGCGCGGGTGACGATCGCCAATTTCCAGCGCACGGGACTCGCCGCGGTCTCCGAACCCGTCGACGTGCAATTCGTCGGGCGGCTGGTGCCGGACGGCGGCGAGGCGCGGGCGCTGATCAAGCGTGGGCCGAACACGATCGGTCGCCTGCTTGCCACGCTGCGGCCGCTGCCGCCGGGTGCGGGATCGTGGACGACGCGGTTGATGCAGGCGCCTCTGTCCGGCGGTATCCGCTACAACGGCCCCTCGGCGGTGCTGTTCAGCCTCGCGGCCTTGCCCAACCAGCAGCTGTCGGGACCGATCGCGGTCGCCGCCGACTTCTCGGGCCGTGTCTCCGCGCCGCAGCTCAACGGTCTCATCCGGGCCGACAACCTTACCTACGACAACGAGACCTACGGGACGCGACTGTCGCAGATGAAGATCGCAGCGCGCTTCTCCAACGACCGGCTCGACCTCAGCAGCCTGTCGGCGCGCGCCGGCGATGGTACCGTGCAGGCGCAGGGCAGCGTCGGACTGGCGGCCGCGAGCGGCTTCCCGATCGATCTGCGGGCGACGCTCAACAACGCGCAGCTCGCGAAGAGCGACGCGCTGGCGGCGACGACGTCGGGGACGATCCGCTTCACCTACGGACGCGACGGCGGATTGCTGCAAGGCAACCTGACCGTACCCAATGCGCGCTACCAGATCATCCGGCAGGGATCGGCGGAGGTGCCGGAGCTGACCGGCGTGCGGCGCAAGAGCCAGATCGTCACGCCGCGGCCGACCGACCGACCCAAGCCGGCGCCGGTCAGCCTGATCAAGCTGGATCTCAACGTGCGGGCCGACAACCAGCTGTTCGTCTCGGGCATGGGGCTCGAGTCGGAGTGGGAGATGAACCTCAAGATCGGCGGCACCTCCGCGGCGCCGACGATCAGCGGTGGGCTCGACCTCGTGCGCGGTACCTACTCCTTCGCGGGCAAGCGCTTCGAGGTGACGCGCGGCACCATCCGCTTCCGCGGCGGGGCGCTGACCGATCCGGACATCAACATTCAGGCATCGACCACGGTCAACGGCATCACCGCGGTGATCGCGATCACCGGGACCGGCCAGCGGCCGCAGATCGCTTTCACCTCGACGCCGGCACTGCCGCAGGACGAGGTGCTGAGCCGGCTGCTGTTCGGTACCAATCCCGAGCAGCTCGCGGCGACGGAGGCGATCCAGCTGGCGAGTGCGCTCAATTCGCTGCGCGGATCGGGCGGCGGACTCAATCCGCTCGGCAAGCTGCGGTCGGCGACCGGGTTCGACCGGTTGCGGGTGCTCGGCGCCGATCAGGCGAGCGGGCGGGGGACGAGCCTCGCGGCGGGCAAGTACCTGACCGACAACATCTACGTCGAGATCGTCACCGATGCCCGCGGCTTCACCGCGACGCAGCTCGAGATCGCGCTGACGCGGGCGCTCAGCCTGCTCACGTCGACAGGATCGGCGGGCGGCTCGGATGCACGACTGAAATATTCGAAAGACTATTGAGGCCGATTAGGATAGGTCTCTCCACGAAACCGAATAACGGGTATGTTGGAGGGGCCAATGGCCGAGCATTTCGATGTCGTCGTCGTGGGTGCGGGCATCTCGGGCGTCGGGCAAGGGTATCACCTGCAAACCCGCTGCCCGGATCGCAGCTATGTGATCCTCGAGGGGCGGGCGGCGCTGGGGGGTACCTGGGACCTGTTTCGGTATCCGGGTATCCGGTCCGACAGCGACATGCACACGCTCGGCTTCTCGTTCCATCCGTGGACCGCGGCGAAGTCGATCGCCGACGGGCCATCGATCCTGAGTTACCTGGAGGAGACGGCGCGGGACAACGGCATCGACGGGTACATCCGCTATGGCCACCGCGTCGTCGGCGCGGCGTGGTCGACGCCCGACGCGACCTGGACCGTCGTCGCCGAGCAGGACGGCGAGCGGC
>JBKBTU010000208.1:0-4726 GCA_046290715.1 Sphingomonas sp.
TCGAAGATCGTCGCTTCGCCGCGGCGCCCGCCCTTGCCGACGTAGAGCGCGATGTCCGCCGCCTTCAACAGGTCCGCGACCGTATCGCCGTCACGCGGGAACAGCGACACGCCCGCGGTCGCCTGGGTATCGTAGGGATGGCCGTCATGCTGCACGGGCTGGCCCAGCGCCTCCAGCGCATCGGCGATCGTGTCCGGCAGGCGATCGCGCGGCACGCCTTCCAGCAGCACGGCGAATTCGTCGCCGCCGAACCGTCCGACCGCGGCGGGCGCGCCGAAGGCCGCCTGCAGCCGCGCCGCGAAGGTCTTGAGCAGCACGTCGCCGGCATCGTGGCCGATCGTGTCGTTGACCTCCTTCAGCCGGTCGACGTCGAGCAGCACCAACGCCAGCTCGCCGTCTTCCGCATTGCGGGCGATCGCCGCCTCGAGTTGCTGGGTGAAGCTGAAGCGGTTGGGAATACCCGTCAGCGCGTCGTGCGTCGCGACCCAGCGGATACGGTCTTCCGCGGTGCGCTCGTCCGTCACGTCGCGGACGGTGACGAGCACGCGGGCGAGCCGGCCGGAGGCGGCGTGCATGCGCCAGCCCGACGTCTGCATCCAGCGCACCGCGCCGTCGTTCGCGCGGCGGATGCGGAGCGTCACCTCGAACCGCGTCCGGCTGTCGCCGGCCTGCGCCGCCTCGACGAGCGCTGCGAGGCGATGGCGATCTTCGGGCACGACCAGCGCGAGTGCGGTGGCGATCTCGGGCGCCGTATCGGGGGAGAGGCCCAGCATCGCCTTGAACTCGGGCGACCAGTCGCGCTGGTCGCGCACCGCGTCATAGTCCCAGATGCCGAGGTTGGCGGCCTGCGCTGCGAGGCGGAACCGCTCCTCGCTCTCGCGCAGCTGATCCTGCGCCAGTTGCCGGTCGTGAACGTCTTCGAGGGTGCCGTACCAGCCGATGACCTCGCCGCCCCCACCCCTGCGGGCCGCGGCGCGCGCGCGAAACCAGCGATAGTCGCCCGATGCCTGGCGCAGGCGATATTGGACGTCGACCGGCTGGCCGCCCGTCACGGCCGCGGCCCAGCGCTCGCGGGTCGGCGTGACATCGTCCGGGTGGAGCGCGGCGATCCAGCTTTCGCCCAGTGCCGCCGCGCGCGAGATGCCGGTGACCGCGTGCCAGCGCGAGCTGACCTCCTGCACCGACCCATCGGGGGCCGCAAGCCAGGTGATCTGGGGATTGAGTTCGACCGTGTGGCGGAAATGCTCCTCGCTTTCCCGCAGCGCGTCCTGCGCACGGCGGCGGGCGGTGATGTCCGAGGCGACGACGATCGTCGAGCGCGGCACGCCGTCGTCGCCGCAGACGAAGGAGACGTGGATGGAACACCAGATCGCCTCGCCATCCGGGCGTACATAGCGCTTCTCGATCTCGAACGGCTGCGCCTGCGCCAGATGCTCCGTATAGGTCCGGACGGATCGTTCGACGTCATCAGGATGGGTGAACGCCGCGAAGTCCAACCCGTCGATGCCCTCCGCTGTCCGGCCGATCAGCGTGCAGAACGCCTCGTTGACCAGCAGGACGCGCCGATCGAGATCGCGGTGAAGGATGCCGACCTTGGCCCGGCTCAGCACGGTTTCGAGTTCATGCTCGGGTGTCGTCGGCCACAACGCGGCCAGCGTCGTCTGCAGGGCGCGCGCCTCCTGCGAGGGCAGCGGCCGTCCCGCCGCCGGCCCGGACCGGAACAGCTTCCCGGCAGTCAGATGCCGCATACGTGACCTCTCCCCTCAGCCGTTGCGCCCGATCCGACGATGCCTGTGCCACCCGACCTTTAAGCATCGGTGAAACAACGGTTTTGGTTTGATTTCGACGCGGCGGCGGGGGCCGTTGCGATCGACGGCATCGGATCAGGCCGGGACAATCACCCGCTTCACGACCGCCGCGATTGCGGGCGCGGGATCAGCCGATCCAGCGCGTCGGCGTTGTCGCGGCCCCAGGCATACAGCCATTCGACCGGTTCGACGAAGCGCCGGCCGAGCGGCGTCAGGCGGTATTCGACCGCGGGCGGCATGACGCTCTCGACGTGACGACCGATCAGTCCGCTCGCCTCCATGTCCCGCAGCGTCTGGGTCAACATCTTCTTGGAAATGCCCGGCAGGCTGCGCAGCAGAACGCCCGTACGGGCGACGCCGTCATGCCGTGCCTGCAGCGTGTGCAGGACCATGCTCGTCCACTTCGTCGCGAACAGCTCCAGCACCCGGCGCGGCGCGCAATCCTCCCGCCATTCCTCCTCCGCACTGCCGGGCTTCATCTGGGTACCTCCTGGTGCCTGGGGGCGGTGATGGTGCCGTCTGGCCGTTCGCGCGTCCCGTGCCTAGCTCCGTTACGACAAGGAGTGAACTATGGCCAAGACAGCATTGATCGTGGGCGCAAGCGGGATCGTCGGCAGCGCGGCGGCCGCACTGCTGGTGGAGCAGGGCTGGACGGTGCATGGCCTCGCCCGCCGCCCGGCGGAGCAGCCGGGCGTCCGTCCGGTCGCCGCCGACCTGCTGGATGCGGGCGCGACCAGAGCGGCGCTCGCCGGCATCCGGCCGGACGCGGTGTTCGTCACCACCTGGCTGCGGCAGGATAGCGAAGCGGAGAACATCCGCGTCAACGGGGCGATGGTGCGTCATCTGCTCGATGCGCTGCCCCCGGCGGACGGCCCGCGGCACGTCGCGCTGGTCACCGGCCTCAAACATTATCTTGGGCCGTTCGAGGCCTATGGCAAGGGATCGCTCCCGGAAACCCCGTTCCGTGAGGAACAGGGGCGTCTGGATGTCGAGAACTTCTACTACGCCCAGGAAGATGCGCTGTTCGAGGCGGCGCGACGAGACGGCTTCAGCTGGAGCGTACACCGGCCGCACACCGTGATCGGCAAGGCGGTCGGCAATGCCATGAACATGGGGACGACGCTCGCCGTCTACGCGACGCTCTGCCGCGAGACCGGCCGTCCGTTCGTCTTTCCCGGTTCGGCGGCGCAATGGAGCGGGCTGACCGACATGACCGACGCCGGCCAACTCGCGCGTCATCTGCTATGGGCGGCCGAAACGCCGGCGGCACATGACACGGCATTCAACGTCGTCAACGGCGACGTCTTCCGCTGGCAGTGGATGTGGGGCCGCATCGCCGGCTGGTTCGGCATTGCGCCCGAACCGTTCGACGGCGTTGTACGGCCTCTCGAACGGCAGATGGCGGACGACGCCGGGCTGTGGCGCGAGATCGCGCTGCGCGAAGGCCTCGCCGAACCCGAACTCGCCCGGCTCGCCTCGCCCTGGCACACCGATGCCGACCTCGGTCGCCCGATCGAGGTGGTGACCGACATGTCGCGCAGCCGCCGGCTCGGCTTCACCGGCTATCAGCCGACCGACGACGCCTTTTTCTCGCTGTTCGAAAGACTGCGGGCCGATCGGCTCATCCCCTGACCCGACGCGGTCCTTGAAGGCTGGGGCGTTCCGCTGGGCGTCGCCGAGAAACGCGGCGCCGGCGCCGGTTGGCGGACGCCGCCCACTTCGACGAAGGTACCCCGGGCGCGGTTGTGCGGATGGTCCGGGGCCTCCTCCATCGACAGGACCGGCGCGACACAGGCATCCGTCCCCTCGAGCAGCGCCAGCCAGGCATCGCGCGGACGCTCGGCGAACAGCCCGGCGAGTCGCGCCTTGAGCACGGGCCAGGCGGCCGCATCCCACTGCCGGTCGAAGGCGTCGTCGCCGGCCAACCCGAGCCGCTCGCGCAGCACGGCGTAGAATTGCGGCTCGATCGCGCCGACCGCGAGATAGCGGCCGTCGGCGCAGACATAGGTGTCGTAGAAATGCGAACCGCCGTCGATCATGTTGACGCCGCGCTCGTCACGCCAGCCGGCATAGGCGCGAAACCCCCAGATCATGCTCATCAGGAGCGCCGCGCCTTCCACCATCGCGCAATCGACGATTTGGCCTTCGCCCGTCCGCTGGGCATGGAGCAGCGCCGCCGTCATCCCGAAGGCGAGCAGCATCGCGCCGCCGCCGAAGTCGCCGACCATGTTGATCGGCGGCGTCGGCTTGTCCCCGGCCCGCCCGAAGGCATGCAGCGCGCCCGCCACGGCGATATAGTTGATGTCGTGCCCCGGCACCTGCGCGAGCGGTCCCGTCTGCCCCCAGCCGGTCATGCGGCCGACGACGAGCCGCGGGTTCGCCCGGAGCAGGCGGTCGGGACCCAGCCCCAGCCGTTCGATCACGCCCGGACGGAACCCCTCGATCAGCCCGTCCGCCCGCGCGACGAGGTCGAGCACCGCGGCCACCCCTGCCGGCGTCTTGAGGTCCGCCGCGAGCGTGACGCGTCCGCGCAGCAGGGGATCGCGCGGATTGGGCGGGCTGTCGGGTCGGTGGACGTGGATCACCTCGGCACCGTGGTCGGCCAGCATCATGCCCGCGAACGGCCCCGGGCCGATGCCGGCGAGCTCGACGATGGTCAGCCCGGCAAGCGGCCCCGGCATCAGCGCGGCGCCATGCGGATGGCACCGTCGAGCCGGATATGCTCGCCGTTGACATAGCCGTTGCGGCACAGCTCCGCCACCAGGCTGGCATATTCGGCAGGCGCGCCGAGCCGCTTGGGGAACGGCACCGACGCGCCGAGCGCCGCACGCACCGGCTCGGGCGCGCCGGCGAGCAGCGGCGTGTCGAAGATCCCGGGCAGGATCGTGTTGATGCGGATGCCCTCGCTGGCGAGATCG
>JBKBTU010000020.1:0-13170 GCA_046290715.1 Sphingomonas sp.
GCTGCCTTAAACCACTCGGCCATCCCTCCGCACGGGCTACCGGATAGTCGCACCGCGGCTGCCCGTGCAAGCCCCGCGACGACAGGAGGTTCACGGGGCACCCCCCGTGTGGCACGACGCATGGCATGTGGGGGCAATGAATGACGCGCGGGCTGAGGGCCGGCATCCTGGCGACGACGCTGGCGCTGGCCTCCGCCACGCCTGCCGCGGCGCAGGACGAACAAGGGTTCCAGGCCTATCTCGGCACGCTTCGTCAGCAGGCGCTGGCGGCCGGGGTGACACCGCGGACGGTGGCGGCGGTGTTCCCGACCCTGACGCTCAGCGACCGCACGATCGAACTCGACCGCGCGCAGCCTGGCAATCCCGGTAGCAGCGCGACGCCGCCGTTCGCGCCCTACCGCCGCTCGCATGTCGATGCGGCGCGGATCGGTCGCGGCCGCGCGACCTATCAGTCGCAGCGCGCGCGCCTAGCTCGCGTCGAGCGGGAAACCGGCGTCCCCGAATCGATCATGGTGGCGATCTGGGGGCACGAGACGAACTACGGTGCCTATACCGGTAACTTCGACCTGCTGCGTAGCCTCGCCAGCCTCGCCTATGAGGGGCGACGTCGCGAGCTCTTCGCCGGCGAGTTCATCGCCGCGCTCAAGATCCTCGATCGCGGGATTCCTCGCGAGCAGCTGAAGGGTAGCTGGGCGGGGGCGACGGGCAATCCGCAGTTCCTGCCGTCGGTCTATCTGCGCGTCGCCCGCGACGGCGACGGCGACGGGCGGGCGGACATCTGGAGCAGTCCGGCGGATACGCTCGCCTCGATCGGCAATTATTTCGCCGATGCCGGCTGGCGCCCCGGCCAGCCTTGGGGCCTTGCCGTCAGTGTGCCGGCCGGCCTCGACCGGTCGGATCTCACCAGTCGTCTGGTCTCGCCGCGCTGCCCGCGCGTCTTCGACCGGCACAGCCGCTGGCGCACGATGGCGGAATGGCGTGCGCTCGGCCTCGTCCCGCAGGGCAGGGGCTGGCCGGCCGACAGCGTCCAGGCGACGTTGATCGAACCCGACGGGCCGGGGACCACCGCCTATCTGCTGACCGGCAATTACCGGGTGATCCTCGACTACAATTGCTCGAATTTCTATGCCTTGTCGGTCGGTCTGCTCGCCGATGCGGTTGAGGGCTGACGCCGCGACCGCGCGACGCTATGCCGTCTCGATTCACCATCTCCAGCCCTGCGAAAGCCACGCCGACGTCATGACCAAGCTGATCGCCGCCCCGCTCGCGATTCTCGCCCTCGCCGTACCCTCCGTCGCCGCCGCGCCGCAGTTTCAGGGGACTGCGCCGATCGCCTATATGGAGGATCTGTCGTCGGGCGCCGTCCTCTTCGAGCGCGACGCCGACCGCCGCATGCCCCCGGCATCGATGGCCAAGATGATGACCGTCTACGTCGCCTTCGACATGATCAAGCGCGGCGAGCTGAAGCTCGACAAGACCTTCACCGTCGCGCCGGAGACGTGGCGCCGCTGGCACGGGCCGCAGGCGGGCTCGACGATGTTCCTGTCCGTGAACGAGAACGTCAGCGTCGAGAATCTGCTGAAGGGCATCGTCACGTTGTCTGGCAACGATGCCTGCGTCGTTCTGGCCGAGGGTATCTCGGGAACCGAACAGGCCTTCACCGATCGGATGAACGAGCAGGCGAAGAAGCTGGGCCTGACCAACAGCCATTTCGGCACGTCCAACGGCTGGCCGGACAACGGCGTCACCTATGTCACCGCCCGCGATCTCGCCCACCTCGCCGCGGCGACGATCCGCGACTTCCCCGATCTCTACAAGCGCTTCTATTCGCTGCGCAGCTTCACCTGGGGCAAGACGCTGGGCGCCGGTGCCGACATCACGCAGGCGAACCGCGATCCGTTGCTCGGCCGCGTCGCCGGCGCGGACGGCCTCAAGACGGGCCACACCGACGAGGCGGGTTACGGCTTTACCGGGTCGGCCGAGCAGAACGGGCGGCGGCTGGTCATGGTCGTCGCGGGCCTCACTTCGTTCAACGGCCGTGCCGAGGAATCGGTCAGCTTCATGAACTGGGGCTTCCGCGCGTGGCAGGCGAAGCCGATCGTCGCGGCGGGCAAGCAGGTCTCCGAGGCGGAGGTCCAGATGGGCAGCGCGAGCCGCGTCGGCCTCGTCGCGCCCAAGCAGCTGACCGTGACGCTGCCGTCGGGTGCGGTGCCGCAGATGAACGCGAAGGTCGTCTACGAGGGTCCGGTGCGCGCGCCGATCAAGGCGGGCCAGCATATCGCCGACCTCGTCGTCTCGGCGCGCGACCTGCCGGAGCAGCGCCTGCCGCTGGTCGCCGCGACGGATGTCGGCGAGGCCGGCTTCTTCGGGCGCGCCTGGGCGGGTTTCACCTCGCTGTTCGGCTGATCGCGCCGGCGATGGGCGAGGTGTACGGCAACCGCGAAGCGCAGGCGGCGTTTGCCGCTGCGCTGCGCAGCGGCACGCTGCATCACGCCTGGCTGCTGACCGGTCCCGAGGGCGTCGGCAAGGCGACCTTTGCACACGCCGCGGCGCTGCGCATGCTGGCAGAGGCGAGCGCCGCGGGCGTTTCCGCGCCGGGTCTTGCGGTGCCGGAGACGCATCCGACGCGCGCGCTGATCGAAGCTGGTTCGCATCCCGACCTGCGCCTGCTGTCGCGGCTGCCGAAGGATCCCGACAAACCCGACCAGGATATCGCGCGCAGCATCACCATTGCGCAGATCCGGTCGCTGCAACCGATGTTCGCGACGACCCCGTCGATGGGTGCCCGGCGCGTCGTCATCATCGACGCCGCCGATGATCTGGAGCGCAGCGGGGCCAATGCGCTGCTGAAAAATCTCGAGGAGCCGCCCGCCGGCACGATCTTCCTGCTCGTCAGCCATGCACCTGGCCGGCTGCTGCCGACGATCCGCTCGCGCTGTCGCGTGCTCCGCTTCGGCCCGCTCGACGACGATGAGATGCAGCGTGCCCTTTTCGCCGCGCTTCCCGATGCGGAGCGGGAGGAGATCGCCTCGCTGGTCGAAACGGGGGAGGGATCGCCCGGCCGGGCATTGCGGCATGCCGGACTGGACGTCGGCGGCCTCGACGCGGCGATCGTCGCCATCGCGTCGGACGGCGATCCCGGCAACGCGCGACGGGCGGCGCTCGCCAAGGCGCTGGCGGGGAAGGGCAATGCCGCGCGCTACGACGTCTTCCTCGACCGGGTGCCAGCGATCGTCGCCCGAGAGGCGCGGCAACGCTCGGGCGAGCGGCTGAAGGCGGCGCTGGAGGCGCATGCAGCGGCGCGCGACCTCGCCGGCGCGGCGCGCGGCCTGTCGCTCGATCCGCAGGCGACGGTGTTCGAGATGGCGGCGATCGTCGCCGCGATGCGCTGACCGGCTTCACCTGCGAAGAGCGATCGACTAGGAGGCCGCGATGGCCGATCCCTATTACATCACCACCGCGATCCACTATCCCAACGGGCGGCCGCATATCGGCCACGCCTATGAGATGATCGCGGCCGACGCGATTGCACGGTTTCAGCGGCAGGCGGGACGCGACGTGCGTTTTCAGACCGGCACCGACGAACACGGCTTGAAGATGGCGCAGACGGCGCGCGGCCGTGACATGGACGTGCGCGCCTTTGCGGATGAAATGTCTTCTTATTTTAGCGCGATGGCGGACAAACTTGAGATCTCGCACGATCGCTTTATCCGCACCGTCGAGCCCCAGCATTACGCGGCGAGCCAAGCGATCTGGCGGGCGATGCGCGACAAGGGCGACCTGTACCTCGACCGGTACGAGGGGTGGTATTCGGTCCGCGACGAAGCCTTTTACGACGAGAAGGAACTGGTCGAGGGGGAAGGGGGCCAGCGCCTGTCGCCCCAGGGCACGCCGGTCGAATGGACCGCCGAGGAGACCTGGTTCTTCCGCCTGTCGAAATACCAGCAACCCTTGCTCGACCTTTACGCCGCCAATCCCGACTTCATCCGCCCCGAGGCGCGGCGAAACGAGGTGCTGCGCTTCGTCGAGGGCGGACTTGCCGACCTGTCGGTCTCGCGAACGAGTTTCGACTGGGGCGTGCCGGTGCCCGACAGCCCGGGGCACGTCATGTACGTCTGGGTCGATGCGCTGACCAATTATCTGACCGGCGCCGGCTATCCCGACGATGCCGCGGCGCTGGAACGGTTCTGGCCCGCCGACCTGCATCTCATCGGCAAGGACATCACGCGCTTCCACACCGTCTATTGGCCGGCGTTCCTGATGTCGGCCGACCTGCCGCTGCCGCGCCAGGTCTTCGCGCATGGCTTCGTGCTGCACCGGGGCGAGAAGATGTCGAAATCGGTCGGCAACGTCGTCAGTCCCGACGAACTGACCGACGCGTTCGGTGTGGACGCCGTGCGCTATTTCCTGCTGCGCGAAGTGAGCTTCGGCCAGGATGGCAGCTATTCCGCCGACGCGATCGTGACGCGCGTCAATGCGGAACTCGCGAACAGCTTCGGCAACCTCGCGCAGCGGACATTGTCGTTCATTGCCAAGAACCTGGGCGGCGCTTTTCCCGATTCCGGCAGGAGCGATCCTGCCGACGCGATGGTCATCGAAGAGGTGGTCGTCGCCTGTGCCGGCCTCAAGGCGGCGTTCGGCGACCTGATGCTCAACCAGGGTATCGAGGCGTGGATGCGCGGCGTCTTCGCGTGCAACCAATATATCGACGCCCAGGCGCCGTGGGCGCTGCGCAAGACCGACCCCGAGCGAATGCATGCCGTGCTGGCGACGCTCGTCCGCGCGATCCGCATGCTGGCGATCGCGATCCTGCCGGTGGTGCCGGACTCGGCGGGCAAGGTGCTCGACCAGATCGGCGCCGAGGCGCGCGACCATGCCGCGATCGACGACGACGGCTGGTATGCGCATCAGGCCGCATCGGGCTTCGTGATCGCACCGCCGGCGCCGGTCTTCCCACGGCTCGAGATGCCGGCGGTCGCGGCGTGAGGCTCGCCGACAGCCACTGCCACCTCAACTACAAGGGGGTGTTCGAGCAGCAGGCGGATGTGCTCGCGCGTGCGCGTGCGCGTGGGGTAGGGGCGATGCTCAACATCTCGACCCGCGAGAGCGAATGGGACGCTGTGATCGCGACGGCCGAGCGCGAGCCGGACGTCTGGGCGTCGGTCGGCATCCATCCGCACGAGGCGGACCAGCATCCCGACGTCGACACCGCCAAGCTGGTCGCGCGCGCCGCCCATCCCCGTATCGTCGGGATCGGCGAGTCCGGCCTCGATTATTTCTACGACCATTCCGATCGCGCGCGCCAGCAGGCGAGCTTCCGCGTGCATATCGCCGCGTGCCGCGAGACCGGTTTGCCGTTGATCGTCCATACTCGCGATGCCGAGGCCGATACGCTGACGATCCTGCGCGAGGAGATGGAGCAGGGGGCCTATAAGGGCGTCATCCACTGCTTCACCGCAAGCGGGGCGTTCGCCGATGCAGCGCTCGACCTGGGCTTCTACATTTCGATCTCCGGGATCGTCACGTTCAAGAATGCGCGCGACCTGCAGGAAACGGCAGCGCGTCTGCCGCTCGATCGATTGCTGATTGAGACCGATGCGCCGTTCCTCGCGCCCGTCCCGAACCGCGGGAAGCCGGGCGAACCCGCCTTCGTCGCGGACACCGCAGCCTTTCTGGCCGATTTGCGCGGCCAACCGATCGAGGAGCTCGCCGCAGCAACTGTGGATAACTTCTTCACCTTGTTCGACAAGGCGAAGGCATGAAGGTTCGCATCCTCGGCTCCGGCACGTCGTCGGGCGTGCCGCGGATCGGAAACGATTGGGGGGCGTGCGACCCCGCCGAGCCGCGCAATCGCCGCAGCCGGGCGTCGCTGCTCGTCGAGCACGAGGGCGTCCGCATCCTCGTCGATACCGGACCGGACATGCGTGAGCAGCTCCTGGCCGCGAACGTCGCCGCGGTGGATGCCATCATCTGGACGCACGACCACGCCGACCATTGTCACGGCATCGACGATGTCCGTCAGATCTTTCACGCGCTCGGCCGGCCGGTCAGCGGCTATGCCCGTCCCCGCACGCTTGCCGCCCTGCGCGAGCGGTTCACCTACGTCTTCGCGGGGCGCCAGGGCTACCCGCCGACGGTAGAGGCGGCAGAGCTACCCGACCGGCTCGTCGTCGGCGGCATCACGGTGGACATCGTCGATCAGCCGCATGGACGGATCACCTCCGCCGGCCTGCGCTTCTCGGCGGGCGACGCGGTCGTCGGCTATGCGACCGACTTCCATGAGCTGACCCCCGCGATGCGCACGCTCTACACCGGCCTCGACGTCTGGATCGTCGACGCGCTGCGCTATGCCCCGCATCCGACGCACCCGGACGTCCCGACCGTCCTTGGCTGGATCGACGAGCTGCGCCCGCGGCGGTCAGCCTTCGTACACATGGACCACAGTATGGACTACGCGACGCTGACGGCGGCGCTGCCGCCCGGCGTCGAACCTGGCTACGACGGACTCGAATTCAGCTTATGACCCCGGACACGGGCAGCCACGCATTTCTCTATCTGCTGCTGCTCATCCTGCCGATCTCGGCATTGATCGCGCGGCGCGTACCGATCCTGCGCGTGCTGCTCTCGCTGGCGAGCTGGGCGATCCTCGCCGGACTGCTGGTGGTGCTGCTCGGCCAGCGCGAGATGTTCGATCCTTATCTGCAGCGCGTCGCCCGCGTGCTCAAGCTGGAGGATCAGAACGTCGTCGGTAAGGAGACCCGCATTCGTATGGCGGCCGACGGCCATTTCTGGGCACGGGTGACGATCGATGGGGTCAGCCGGCGCATGCTCGTCGACAGCGGCGCGACCGTGACGGCGCTGTCGGTGCCGACCGCGCAGGCTGCCGCGCTCGACGTACGCCAGAGCGTGTTCCCGATGATCCTCAACACCGCCAACGGACAGATCAGCGCGAAGACCGCCACGGTGCGCGAACTGCGGCTAGGCGATATCGCCGCGCGCGACCTCGGCGTCGTCGTCTCACCGGCGTTCGGCGATACGGACGTGCTCGGCATGAACTTCCTGTCCAAGTTGAAGTCGTGGCGGGTGGAGGGCAGCACGCTCATCCTCGAGCCGCACCATCCGCAGGAATTTACATAATGTATATTATCGAACTTGCTTGTGGGGCTGCGAGAGGGGGTCAGGGGTGATCGAACGGCTGGTGGCGATCATGGCGCGGCTTCGCGATCCCGAGCGTGGCTGCGAATGGGATGTCGCTCAGACCTGGGCAACGATCGCCCCTTACACGATCGAGGAGGCTTATGAGGTCGCCGACGCGATCGCGCGCAACGACGCAGCCGATCTCAAGGACGAACTCGGCGATCTGCTACTCCAGGTCGTGTTCCATAGCCGCATCGCCGAGGAAGCCGGCGCCTTCACGCTGGCCGACGTCGTCACGGCGATCAGCGACAAGATGGAGCGCCGCCACCCGCACATCTTCGGCACGGCGGATGCCAGCCCCGGCTGGGAAACGCTGAAGGCGTTGGAGCGCGCCGATCAGGCGGATGGCAGCGCGCTCGCCGGCGTCGCCGCGGGTCTGCCGGCGCTGATGCGTGCGGGCAAGTTGCAGAAGCGCGCTGCGCGTGTCGGCTTCGACTGGCCTGACGCGAGCGGCTCCAAGGCGAAGATCGTCGAGGAGATCGAAGAGGTCGAGACGGCATCGCCCGCCACGCTCGAGGAAGAGGTCGGCGACCTGTTGTTTTCGGTGGTCAATTGGGCGCGCCATCTCGGCATCGACCCCGAGGCCGCGTTGCGCGCCGGCAACGCGAAATTCGAGCGCCGCTTCCGCGCGATGGAAGCCAAGGCGGGTGCCGATTTCCCGGCCCTCGATCTCGCCGACAAGGAAGCGCTCTGGCAGGCGGTCAAGACCAGCTGATCAAGACCTTCAAGGCGCGTGAGGTACCCGCCCTAACGTTGCAGAAAACGCTCGTAATCGCGCTCTGCGAGGCGGACCTCATATTGCGTCTCAAGACCTTCGCTCGCTTGGCTGAGAACCTCGCCATGCGCGTGCAACCAGGCCGCGCCGGCGCCATCGCCCGCATCCAGCGTGATCCAGTAGCGGCGATGGGCCGCGGTCAGCTTACCTGCCACCTCGTCGATGAGGGTATCGACCCCCTCCCCGTCGAGCGCCGAGATCGCTACGACATCGTCGCGTCGTGCCGCCTCTGCGATCACCGCGTCGTGCCGCTCGCCGTCGAGCAGATCGAGCTTGTTCCAGGCTTCGAACCGCGGCGTCGCTTCCGACACGCCGATCTCGGCCAGTACCGCTTCGACATCGGCGCGTTGCGCCTCCGTGTCGGGGTGAGCGATGTCACGAACGTGGATCAGCAGGTCGGCCGACACCACCTCTTCGAGCGTCGCCTTGAAGGCGGCGACCAGCTGGGTCGGGAGGTCTGAGACGAAGCCGACGGTATCGGACAGGATCGCCTTGTCGATCCCCGGCAGCGCGATCTGCCGTAGCGTCGGGTCGAGCGTCGCGAACAGCAGGTTCTCGGCCATGACGTGGGCGCCGGTCAGCCGATTGAACAGCGTCGACTTGCCAGCATTGGTATAGCCGACGAGTGCGATCACCGGCCACGGTGCGCGTTGTCGCCGTTCGCGATGCAGGCCGCGGGTCCGGCTGACCTGTTCGAGCTCGCGCCGCAACCGCGCCATGCGATCCCGGATCAACCGGCGGTCCGCCTCGATCTGTGTCTCGCCGGGACCGCCGAGAAAGCCGAAACCGCCGCGCTGGCGCTCCAAGTGGGTCCAGCTCCTGACCAGCCGGCCCGCCTGATAGTCGAGGTGCGCGAGTTCCACTTGCAGCCGACCCTCCGCGGTGGCGGCGCGCTCACCGAAGATCTCGAGGATCAGTCCGGTGCGATCGATGACCTTCGCTTCGAGTGCGGTCTCGAGATTGCGCTGTTGGACGGGCGTCAGGCTGGCGTCGAACACGACGAGATCCGCCTCGTCCTGCCGTACCTGCACCGCGAGCTGCTCCACCTGACCACTGCCGATCAGCGTCGCCGGCTTCGGAGCCCGCACCCGGACGGCGACCTTGTCGGTCACCACCAGTCCGATCGCCGCGGCAAGCCCCGCCGTCTCGTCGAGCCGCGCCTCGGCGTCGCGATGCGCGTCGCCCTGGTCCGGCAGGACGATCAGCGCGCGTCCGCCGCGGGCGAATTCGTCACGGTCGCGATTGAAGCCGGTGCTCACGTATCAGTCTTCCGCTTCGCCCTCGTCGGCGAGGTTGAGCGCGCGCGCCGGCTGGATCGTCGACACCGCGTGCTTGTACACCAGCTGCGCCATGCCCTCGCGCTGCAACAGCATGCAGAACAGGTCGAAGCCGGCGATATGCCCTTGCAACATGACGCCGTTGATCAGGAACATCGTCACCGAGTCCTCTGATTTGCGTACGGCGTTGAGAAAAATTTCCTGCAACAACGGCTGCTTGCGCTGCGCTTCTCCGACCGATTCTACCAACGCGGCGATATCCATCGGGCCCGACGGCATGATCGTCGAGATCGCGTGCTTGTAGATCAGCTGCGACTGACCGTCGCGGCGCAGGAGGACGGAGAAATTGTCGAACCAGGTGACGATGCCCTGGAGCTTGACGCCCTTCACCAAGAACATGGTGACCGGGGTCTTCGAACGCCGCAACGCGTTGAGAAACAGGTCCTGAAGCGACCCTTGCTTATCGGCCATGACGAGCCTTTCATCTTATTGGCGAGCCGTTTGCCCGCGATGGCGCCGTTTCCCGGCGTCGGATCGCCGCCCGGTCCGGGCGACGGCCATCATCTATGAACGATCGGCCCCCTCGTCCACCCGTCAATTGCTGCACGATCGCGCTCTGGCGTCAGTCGTCGCGCATGTCGGTGATGCCGAGTAGTTTCAGTTTGCGGTGGAGCGCCGAGCGTTCCATGCCTATAAAACTCGCTGTACGGCTGATATTGCCCGAAAAGCGTCGGATCTGGACGCGCAGATATTCGCGCTCGAATGTCTCGCGCGCCTCGCGCAGCGGTGCGCCCATGATCGCCCCCCCGCCCCCGCCGCCGAGGTCGCCCTGGTCACCGAGCACCTCGACCGGCAGCAGGTCGAGGTCGATCCGTCCGATCCGGTCGCCGGGCGCGAGGATGATCGTCCGCTCGACGACGTTGCGCAACTGGCGGACGTTGCCCGGCCAGTCGTAGGATTGCAGCGCGACCATGGCGTCGGCGGCGATCTCCGGCGTCGGCACGCGGCGTTCGGCGGCATAGTGCGCCATGAAATGCTCGACCAGCGCCGGAATGTCCTCGCGGCGCTCGGCGAGCGGCGGCAACACCACCGGCACGACGTTCAGCCGGTAATACAGGTCCTCGCGGAAGCGGCCCTCGGCGATCTCGTGCGTCAGGTCGCGCGAGGTCGCCGAGACGACGCGGACGTCGACCTTGACCGTGCGCGTGCCGCCGATCCGGCTGAAGCTCTGGTCGGTAAGGACGCGCAGGATGCGCGCCTGCGTCGCGACCGGCATGTCGGCGATCTCGTCGAGGAACAATGTTCCGCCGTGCGCCTGCTCGAGCAGGCCGGAGCGGACCAGATCACCCCCCTCCTCCACCCCGAACAATTCTTCCTCGACCCGCTCGGGCGTCATGCGCGCCGCGCTGACGATCACGAAGGGCGCCTGCGCGCGATTGCTCCAGCCGTGGAGCAGGCGGGCCGCCACCTCCTTGCCGACGCCGGCCGGTCCCATGATGAGGACGCGGCTGCCGGTCGCCGCCACGCGCTTCAACGTCGCCCGGACGCCGTTGATCGCGCCCGAACTGCCGGTGAGGTCCGTCTCCCGGCCGGCGGAGACGCGCAGGCTGGCCACCTCGCGACGCAGCCGCTCGGTTTCGGTGGCGCGGGCAACGAGCAGCAGGAGCCGCTCCGCCTCGAACGGCTTCTCGATGAAGTCGCTGGCGCCACGCCGGATCGCCGCGACCGCGGTATCGAGATTGCCATGGCCCGAGATGACGAGCACCGGGATCGAAGGGTCGCGGCGCTTGATCTCGTCGAGCAGTTCGAGGCCGTCGAGACGCGAGCCTTGCAGCCATACGTCAAGCAGGACCAGCGAGGGCCGGCGCGTCGCGATCGCCTCCAGCGCGGCGGTGCTGTCCGCGGCCGAGCGCGTCTCGTAGCCCTCATCCTCCAGGACGCCGGCGACCAGTTCGCGGATGTCGTGCTCGTCGTCGACGACGAGAATGTCGAGAGCCATGTCTAATTCCGATTGCGTGTGAGTGCGGCGAGCTGGCCCTCCCCGGCCGGCTCGGGTGTGGTAGCCCCCTGATCGAGTGCGGCGAGCGCCGTCGTGTCGAAGGTCATGCGGACGATCGTACCGCCGCCCTCGCGGTCGGCGAAGGTCATCACGCCGTGATGCTCCTCGACGATCTTCTTGACGATCGCGAGGCCGAGGCCGGTGCCGCGCGCGCGCGTCGTCATATAGGGTTCGACGATCCGGTCCCGATCGGGCGGAAGGCCGATGCCGGTGTCCGCAACCTCGACGACCGCGGCGGTGCCATCGAGCCGGACGTCCATCGTCACCGTGCCGGACGTATCGCCCTTGCTCTCGATCGCTTCGACGGCGTTCTTGACGATGTTGGTGAAAGCCTGGCTGAGCTGGCGGCGATCGCAGACGAGCATCGGCGGCGGGACGCCATGATCGAGCTCGAAGCGGACCCCCGGATGCGCGACCTCGTGCAGGAACAGCGCCTGACGGGCGATGTCGAGAAGCGATTCCTCACGAAACACCGGCTTGGGCATCCGGGCGAAAGAGGAGAATTCGTCGACCATCCGCCTGAGGTCGCCGACCTGGCGGACGATCGTCTCGGTCAGACGCGCGAACGTCGTATCGTCCGCGTCGACCTTGCTGCCGTAGCGGCGCTGGAGGCGCTCCGCCGCGAGCTGGATGGGGGTGAGCGGGTTCTTGATCTCGTGCGCGATCCGCCGGGCGACGTCCGACCAGGCGGCGCGGCGCTGATCGAGCAGCTGCTGCGTGATGTCGTCGAAGGTCAGGATGGGGCCGGAGTCGGTGCGCGCGATCCGCACCGCGAGCGTCCGCGGTTCGCCCCCACGGGCGACCTGCACGATGGCCTCGCGTTCCCCGCCGATCACGAGGTCGAAGAGCTCGGGAGCGACGGCGCCGAGGGGTCGGCCGACCAGTCCGTCCGACCCGGTCCCGAGCAACGCGGTCGCGGATCGGTTGGCCAGGCTGATCGTGCCATCGCCCGCCGTGGCGACGACGCCGGCCGAAACCCCCGACATCACCGCTTCGATCAGCGCCCGTCGGCTCTCGACGGTCTGGTTGGCGGCGACGAGCGCGTTGGTCTGTGCGCCCAGGCGTTCGGTCATGCGATTGAACGCATTGGCGAGCATGCCGATCTCGTCGGACGATCGCGGGACCGCGACGCGCGAGGTCAGATCGCCGCCCGCCACCCGGTTGGCCGCGGTGACCAGTTCGCCGACCGGACGGGCGAGCCAGTCGGCGACGCGCAACGCGATCCATGTCGCCAGGCCGACGATCAGCAAGGCGACGGCGAAGAGTGCAAAATTGAACTTTATCTGAAGGTTGCGGGCGCGTGCTTGCAGACTGTCGTAGGCAGCCAATTGCTGCGTGGCGGCGAGGCTCTGCTTGTTCAGGAAGTCGACGTTATTCGGCGTGGCGACGTAGAGGAACAGATTGCGCGATCGGTCGATCGGCGTCACCACCCACAATATGGTGGCGTCGTAGTTGGTGTAGCTTTCCTTGTCGCGCAGCACGTTCAGCACGCGCCCGGAGACGCGCTTCCGGAACGTGGCAGGCTCCGGCACCTCATAGCCGTACAGCGCTTCCACCGTCTTTCCGTCCACGACCTGGAATAAGAAGGCCTGGTAGAGAGAGCGGTTATACGTCTGCTGCAGAAAGAATTTCTCGAAGCGCGGGTCGTTGCGCGGCACGATCGGAAACACCCGCCGCGTGTCCTCCGCCATGGCGCGCGCTTCGCCGGTCCACCGGTCGACGACGAGGTCCTGCCCCTGTTTGGCCAGCGCGATCGTCGCGTTGAAGGCGCTGCGCGCGCGCTCCGAGCCCCAGAACTGGATACCCGACTGGAACAGGATCGATGCCGCCACCACGGCAAGGATGATCGGGACGCTGGCCAT
>JBKBTU010000020.1:13269-19895 GCA_046290715.1 Sphingomonas sp.
CAGCGAAAAGGTCGCGACCAGCCGGACATGCAATCGCCCGCCGCCGGCGAGCGACGTCCGCGCCGTACGCCGCAGCGCGATGCGACGGCCGACGAGCGCCACCAGCAGGACGGCCCACACCAGGTTCGCCATCAGCAACACCGCGGCCACCGCCGGGCTGAGCAGCGTCACGCCGGACTTGGTGCCGGCAATGGCGCGCCACGTCGTCAGCACGATCAAGAGCGCTGCGACGCAGGCGGCGATCTCCACGACCGGCGTTACGGCGAGATGCCTCCGCCGTGGCGTGGCGAGGATCGACCGATCGTCGCCGGTCTCTGACATCGGATCGGGCGGCGGGGCCACGTTCATCGGTGTCACCGTACAACGTGGATTGTTGCACGGAAACCACATAATTTACGGCTATCGATGTTCTATGGGTGACACCCGCGATTCATCCGTCTCCCTTGACGGGGATGCCGAGCGTATCGAGCCGCTTGCGGAGCGTATTGCGGTTCAACCCGAGCGCGCGCGCGGCGCGGAGCTGATTGCCGCCGTGACGCGCGAGCATGGCCTCGATCAGCGGCCGCTCGACTTCGCCGATGACGCGGTCGTAGAGCGTGCCGTCGTCGAGCGCGTCCGGCCTCTCGCGTGCGACCCGCTCGATGAGATGACGTACCGCGGTGGCAATACCGGGATCGGCCGTCTCCGCGATCTGCCCCGGTGCGCCGATCAACTCGCGGATCGTCGGCGCATGCACCAGTTCGTCGCGCGCGAGAACGGCCAAGCGGCGCATCAGGTTCTCGAGCTCGCGGACGTTGCCCGGCCAGTCGTGCGCGGCAAGAGCGGCCTGCGCATCGTCGCTGAGCTGTCGCCGCGGCAGGCCCTGTGCGGCCGCGCTTTCAAGGAAATGACGGGCCAGGAGGGGGATGTCCTGCCGCCGGTCGCGGAGCGCGGGCAGCGCGATCGGCACGACGTTGAGGCGATAGAACAGGTCTTCGCGGAACTGCCCGGAGGCGACCTGCTGCGTCAGGTCGCGATTGGTCGCGGCGACGACGCGGACGTCCGCGCGCAACGTGCGCGCGCCGCCGACCGTCGTGAACTCGCCCGATTGCAAGACGCGCAACAGCCGCGTCTGTGCCTCCATCGGCATGTCGCCGATCTCGTCGAGGAACAAGGTGCCGCCCGCCGCCTGCTCGAAGCGCCCGGCGTTGCGCACCGCAGCCCCGGTGAAGGCACCCCGCTCGTGGCCGAACAATTCGGCTTCGATCAGTTCGCGCGGGATCGCCGCCATGTTGATCGCGACGAAGGGCGCGGCCCGGCGGCGGCCGAGATCATGGATCGCGCGTGCGACCAACTCCTTGCCGGTTCCCGATTCTCCCGAGATCAGTACGGTGAGATCGTTCGACAGCACCCGGGCGATGACACGATAGACATCCTGCATCGCCGGCGAGCGCCCGATCAGCGGCAGTGCCGGATCCTCCCCCGCCTCGCTCGGCGGCATGGCGGCGTGGCGGGCGAGCGCACCGGCGACGGCGCGGGCGAGGTCGTCGAGGTCGAAGGGCTTCGGCAGATATTCGTAGGCGCCCGCTTCGGCCGCGCGGACCGCCGTGGTCAACGTGTTCTGCGCCGAGAGGATGATGATCGGGAGCTGCGGCAGCCGCTCGCCGATCTCCTTCGCGCGCGCGATGCCGTCGCCGTCCGGCAGCACCACGTCGGTGACGAGCACGTCGGGCAGCCGCGTCGCGAGGATCCGGTCGGCCTGCGCCAGCGTCTCCGCGGTCTGCACGTCGTGCCCCGCGCGCCGCAGCGCCTGCGCGACCACCGTGCGGATCGCGGCATCGTCGTCGACGACCAGGATGCGGGTCACGCGACCCCGCGCGGTAGCAGCAGGCGGAGCGTCGTCATCTCGGGAACTCCATCGCGCGCATATTGGACGATACCGCCCATGTCGCGCGTCAGCTTGTCGACCAGCGCGAGGCCGAGCCCCTGCCCTTCGGGACGGCCGGAAACGAACGGGTCGAACAGATGGTCGGCGATATCCGCGGGCGCGCCGGGGCCGTTGTCGATCACGCAGATCTCGATCGGCAAGGGCGTGCGCGGCTTGCCGGGTGCGGCCGCCACCGACATGCCGTGGCGGTAGGCGGTGGTGATCACGATCTTGGGGTTGCGAACCGCCATAGTCGCTTCACCGGCGTTCTTCAGAAGGTTTATGAGCACTTGAAGAAGCGCGTCGCGATTGACCGCGGCGGGCGGCAGCGAGGGATCGAAGCGCTCCTCGATCGTCAGACCGCGTGCGAAGCCGGCGAGCGCGAGGCGGCGGGCATGGCCGATCAGCGGATAGATGTTCTCGGGCGCGATCGGCAGCGGGCGCGTGTCGCTGAAGTCCTGCATCCGGTCGATCAGCGCGGCGATGCGGTCGACCTCGGTGACGATCAGCGTCGTCAGCTCGCCCGCGCCGATCAGCTGCGCCGCGCCGCGGATGCCGGACAGCGGGTTCTTGATCTCGTGCGCGAGCATCGCTGCGGCACCGCTTGCCGCGCGCGCACTCGCGCCGCGTCCGCTCGGACCCAGCGCCCGGCTGCTCGCCGCGCTATGGAGCGTGATCGCCCGCCAGCCGGGATGATCCGCGATTCCCGCCTCGACGAAATCGACGCGGATCTTGGGACCGTGCGGGGTCGCGATCTCCGTGTCGTAGAAGGCCATCCCCTGCCCTTCGCGCCGCTCTCCCGCGGTCGGCGGCGGCAGGATCGCGTCGAGCGGCTGCCCGCGCATGACGCGCTCCGACAGGTTGAGCAGTTGCTCGGCCAGCGCATTGGCATGGGCGATACGATCGTCCGGATCGATGACCAGCACCGCGACCGGCAGCGCGGCGAACAGCTCGGCAAACCCCGGACGCCCGGCCATTGTGCGAATCAGGCCGCCTGGGCGACCGGCGGGCGATCCCGATGCGGCGCGTAGAAGTCCGCGAGCATCCGCTTCACCGTCGCGGCATCCGGCTGCTGGTTGACCGCGTTGCGGAATTCGGCGGAGCCGGTCAGCCCCTTGGTGTACCAGCCGATATGCTTGCGCGCCATGTTGACGCCGGTGACGGTGCCGTAATGCTCGAGCATCGCCTCGTAATGCTCCAGGATCACGCGATATTGTTCGTCGAGAGACGGATCGGCCCGGCGCTCGCCGGTGGCGAGATAGGCCATCACCTGCCCGAGCAGCCACGGCCGGCCATAGGCGCCGCGGCCGATCATGATCCCGTCGGCGCCCGACTGGTCGAGCGCGGCGATCGCATCGTCGATGCCGCAGATGTCGCCGTTCGCGATCACCGGGATCGACACCGCATCCTTCACCGTGCGGATGAAGCGCCAGTCGGCGGTCCCCTTGTACATCTGGTTCCGGGTCCGGCCGTGAACGGTGATGAGCTGCACACCGAGATCTTGCGCGATGCGCGAGAGTTCGGGGGCGTTGAGGCTGTCGTGGCACCAGCCCATCCGCATCTTGAGCGTCACGGGTGCCTTGACCGCCTTCACCACCGCATCGACGAGTGCCGCGGCGAGCTTCAGGTCCCGCATCAGCGCCGATCCGGCATCGCCGTTGGTCACCTTGCGGACGGGGCAGCCCATGTTGATGTCGATGATCGCGGCGCCGCGATCCTCGGCGAGCTTTGCCGCCTCCGCCATCTCGTAAGGCGTGCAGCCGACGAGCTGCATCGATACCGGCTCTTCGGACAGGTGCCAGGCGGCCTTCTGGATCGACTGCCGGGTCTCGCGGATCGCCGCCTGGCTCGCGATCATCTCGGTGACGTTGAGGCCGGAGCCGTAACGGCGCACGAGCGTGCGGAACGGCATGTCGGTGACGCCGGTCATCGGCGCCAGAACGACGGGCGTGTCGATCCGCACCGGGCCGACCTGGATGGGGGCGAGTTGAGCCATGGATCTGCCTGAAAAACGGGCAGCGCTTAGCCATTTCTCGTGGCGCTGGCAAGGATCGTGCGGGTCGGCTAGGCGGCGGCGATGACGGATCGACCACGGACGGTGGCGCTGATCGTCGCAGCGGGCAGCGGCTCGCGTGCGGGCGGCGCGGTTCCCAAGCAATATGCGCGCGTCGCCGGCAAGGCGCTGATCGCCCACGCCTATGCGGCATTCCGGCAGCATCCGGGCATCGACGAGGTGGTGATCGTCGTGGCTGCGGACGCCGAGGCGCAGGCGATCGCCGCGATCGGCGAACCGGTCCGCACCGTCGTCGGCGGCGCGACCCGGCGCGAGTCGGTGGCGCGGGGTCTCGCGGCGATCGATGCGGAGCGCGTTCTGGTCCACGATGCGGCGCGACCGTTCGTCCCTATGAACGTGATCGATCGCGTCCTCGCCGCGCTCGATACCGACGATGGCGCGATCCCGGTGCTGGCGGTCGCCGATACCCTGTTGCGTGGCGATGTGGTCGTGCCCCGCGAGGGCCTGTCGCGCGTGCAGACGCCACAGGGCTTCCGGGTCGCCGCGCTGCGGGCCGCGCATGCGGCCTGGCCGGACGAGGCGGACGCAACGGACGATGCGCAGATGGTACGGCGGCTTGGCGGCGGCGTCGCTTTGGTGCAGGGCGATGCCATGCTCGACAAAGTCACGCATCCCGAGGATTTCGCCGCCGCCGACGCCAGGGTCGCCCGCGAAACGCGCAGCGCCTCCGGCTTCGACGTCCACCGGCTGGAGGCGGGCGAGGAACTATGGCTGGGCGGGGTCCTCATCACGCACGACAAGGGGCTGTCCGGCCACAGCGACGCCGACGTCGCCCTGCATGCCCTGACCGATGCGCTGCTCGGCACGATCGCCGCGGGGGACATCGGCACGCATTTTCCGCCGAGCGACCCGCAGTGGAAGGGGGCGGATTCGGCGCAATTCCTGCAGCATGCAGCGCGGTTGATCGCCGACAAGGGCGGCCGGATCGATTTCGTCGACCTGACGCTGATCTGCGAGGCGCCGAAGATCGGTCCGCACCGCGCGGCGATGCGGACGCGGATCGGCGCACTGCTCGGCTTGAGCGAGGACCGCGTCAGCATCAAGGCGACGACCACCGAGCGGCTCGGCTTCACCGGGCGCGGCGAGGGCATCGCGGCGCAGGCGGTGGCGACCGTGAGCCTGCCGCGATGAGGGCGCTCCTCGCGCTCGCCGCGCTGGTCTCGGCGTCCTCCGCCGAGGCGCAGACCCGCTGCATCACGACGCCGGAAGCGGAGGCGATGACGCTGGTCGCGTTGCCCGACATCATCCAGCAGACCGGCATCATCTGCACGACCCGGCTGCCGGCGACCAGCCTGCTGCGCCGGACGGACAGCGACTTCCTCGACCGCTATCGCGACGCCGCCAACCGCGCCTGGCCGAACGCCCGTGCCGCGATCGTCAAGCTAAGCGACCCGATGATCGATTCGCTGCTCCAGTCCGAATTCGCGCGGCCGCTGCTGACAGCCGCGCTCACGCCGGTGTTGGTCGGGCGGATCAACCCCGCCGACTGCGGGACGATCGATCGCTTCGTGACGCAGCTCGCCCCGCTGCCGCCGCAGAACACGGCGGGCGTGATCGTCACGACGCTGCGCTACTTCAAGGCGGAGAAGGCGAAGGGCAAGGCGATCGCCGTGCCCGACCTGCCGCTGTGCCCCGAGGCGACGCGGTGATGGACACGGTGCTGCCCCCCGAACTGATCGCCGCCGCCGCGCGCGTCGTCGAGGCGAACCGCGCCGCCGGCCGCACGATCGCGCTGGCGGAAAGCTGCACCGGCGGCCTGGTCGCCGCGGCGATCACGGAGATACCGGGGTCGTCCGACGTCTTCGGCGCGGGCTTCGTCACCTATTCGAACGACGCCAAGATGCGGTCGTTGAAGGTCAATTCGGACGTGCTCGAGACATTCGGTGCCGTATCGATCGCGGTCGCGTGGAGCATGGCGCAGGGCGCGCTCGCGCAGAGCGGTGCCGATGTCGCGGTCGCCATCACCGGTATCGCCGGACCCGGCGGTGGATCGGCGAAGAAGCCGGTGGGGACGGTCGTCTTCGCACGTGCCGAGAAGGGCGGCGATCCCGCCGATGTCCACGCCGACCGCAAGGATTTCGGCGACCTCGGCCGCGGTGGCATCCGCCTTCAGGCGGCGCTCGTCGCGCTCGAACTCTTGCTGCCGTAGAGAACCTTCGCGCGATCCTCGAACGCACCGATCATCCGGCGCAGCGCGACGCCGAACACCTGCCCCGCCAGCATCTCGAACATCCGGTTCTTGAACTGGAAGTCGACGCTGAAATCCACCGCGCAGCCACCCTCCTCGGGGCGGAAGCGCCAGTCGTTGTGCAGATACTTGAGCGGGCCGTCGATATATTCGACGTGGATGCTGCCCGGCCGCGCCTTCTCGACCTTCGAGGTGAACGTCTCGCGCAAGCCCTTGAAGCCGACGATCATGTCGGCAAGCGTCGCGGTGTCGCTGTCCTGCCGCACGCGCATCGCGCTGACCCAGGGGAGGAACTCCGGGTAGCGCTTCACGTCGGCGACCATGTCGAACATCTGCTCCGGCGTGTAGGGCAGATGCCGCGTTTCCGAATGCTTAGGCATGAACGGCGAGCTTGGCCTCGCGCGCGGCGCGCATCTTCGCGAAATCGTCGCCCGCATGATAGCTCGACCGGGTCAGCG
>JBKBTU010000209.1:0-4672 GCA_046290715.1 Sphingomonas sp.
GGGCCGCTCGAGGAATTCGAGGTCGCTGCCGAGCCGGAGCGACGGCGCGGCGGGGACGAGATCGGCGAGGCTGGCGATGCCCCGCCGCCGCGCATCGTCACCGCGCATCGCAAAGGCATAGGCGTTCTCGAACCCCAGGGCCCCGAGCGTGCGCACGCCGCTGCTCTCCCGCGTCCAGCGACCGATCGCGGCGACCATCGTCGCGGGGGGCGGCACGTCGCTGCGCCGCATCGGCCCGGTCCACAATGTGCCCGCATAATCGACATAGACGTCGATCGCATTGCTCGCGAGCGCGCCGTAGATGACTGCCGAGCCGAGGCCGTCGCGATAGCGGACCCGATAGCCGGCCCGCGTCAGCCTGTCGCCGATCAGCCGGGCGAGGATATATTGCTCGGAAAAATTCTTGGCGCCGATCGTCACCGTGCGCTCGGCGCCGCCCCGCGGCCACGCCGGCGCGAGCGCCAGCGCAAGCCCGGCGAGAAGCGCGGCGAGCGCCCCCAGCCACAGGCCTCGCCGCCGCTTGGCGATGCCGCGTTCGACGAGGCCGATGGCGGCATCGACGGCGAGTGCCAGTCCCGCCGCGGCGACGCAGCCGGCGAGCACCAGCGCCCAGTTCTGCGTCTGCAGCCCGGCGAAGATCATGTCGCCGAGGCTCGGCTGGCCGACGGTGGTGGACAGGGTCGCCGCGCCGATCGTCCACACCGCCGCGGTACGGATGCCGGCGATCAGCACCGGCGCGACGAGCGGCGCCTCGACCAGCCGCAGCGTCTGCGCGGGCGTCATCCCGACCGCCCTTGCCGCCTGGCGCACCGCCGGATCGATGCCGGTGAGGCCGGCGACGCCGTTGCGGATGATCGGCAGCAGCGCATAGAGCGTCAGCGCGATCAGCGACGGCAGGAACCCCAGCGCCGGGATGCCGCCGCCGACGAGGCCCGATAGCCACAGCAGCAGCGGATAGAAGAGCGCGAGCAGCGCCAGGCTGGGGATCGTCTGGATCAGGCTGGCGACGCCGAGGATCGCCGCCCCGATCCGGCGCCGCCGCGCGGCAAGGATGCTGAGCGGCAGACTGATCGCGATGCCGAGCAGCAACGCCGCCGCCGACAGCAGCACGTGCTGCGCGAGCAGCGGCGGCACCCGCCCGAGCGCGTCGAAGAAGGCGCTCATCGCGTCAGCGCCCTCAACCGCGCCGCCTGGTCGCGCGGCACCGCGACCAAAGCCTGCGCCGCCGCCCCGCCCTCTCCGTCGAGCAGCGCGGCCGGCGTCGCGTCGGCGACGATCCGCCCCGCCTGCATCACCAGCACGCGGTCCGCGAGCAGCAGCGCCTCCGCCATGTCGTGCGTGACGAGGACGGTGGTGAGGCCGAGGCGGTCGTGCAGCCGCCGTATCTCGCTCCCCAGCGCATCGCGCGTCACCGGATCGAGCGCACCGAACGCCTCGTCGAGCAGCAGCAGCGCCGGCTGCGACCGCGGTTCGGAGGCGAGCGCGGCGAGCGCGTGGTTGCGTGCCGCGCTATAGTTGCCGATCCCGAAGGCGGTGCGCGCATCAGCCAGCGCTTGTGCCGGATCGACGCGCGGTGCGGGCCGCAGCGCCCAAGCGACGACCGCGAGCACGAGCGCCCCGAGGATGCCGAGCGCGAGCGTATGCGCGCGACGCAGCCGCGGCAGGCGCAACGCGGGCCAGCGCCGCCGTCGACGGCGGCGGAGCATCGGATAGCGCGCGTCAGCCATGCAGGTCGTAGCTCTTCAGGAGATCGTAGAGCGTCGGTCGGCTGACGCCGAGCAGGCGTGACGCGGACGAGATGTTGCCGTCCGCGCGCGCCAGCGCCTGCCGGATCATGCGGCGATCGGCCGCCTCGCGCGCGGTGCGCAGGTTGAGCGGCAGCGCGTCCTCCGCCTGGGCCGGATCGAGGTCGAGGTCGGCGGCGGTGACGAGCTTGCCGTCCGCCATGATCACCGCGCGCTTGATGCGGTTCTCGAGCTCGCGCACATTGCCGGGCCAACTCCAGGCATCGATGGCGGCGAGCGCATCGGCGGCGAGACCGGTCACCGGCAGCTTCATCGCCGCGGCATGGCGCCGCAGCAGCGCGCGCGCCAGCAGCGCGGCATCGCCGGGGCGCTCGGCGAGCGTCGGGATCCGCACCACGATCTCGGCGAGTCGATAGTAGAGGTCCTCGCGGAAGCGACCGTCGGCGACCATCGCCTCGAGGTTCTGGTGGGTCGCGCAGACGATGCGGGTGTCCACCGGGATCGGCTTGCGCCCGCCGATCCGCTCGATCACGCGCTCCTGCAGGAAACGCAGCAGCTTGACCTGCAGCGGCAGCGGCACGTCGCCGATCTCGTCGAGGAACAGGGTGCCGCCCGCCGCCAGTTCGATCTTGCCCGGCGTGGTCTTGACCGCCCCGGTGAAGGCGCCCTTCTCGTGGCCGAACAACTCGCTTTCCAGCAGCGTCTCGGGGATCGCGGCGCAGTTGATCGCCACGAAGGCGCCGCGCCGCCGCGGCGAGGCATCGTGCAGCCCGCGCGCGAGCAGTTCCTTGCCCGTCCCGCTCGCGCCGAGCAGCATCACCGACACGTCCGCCGGCGCGACGCGCTCGACGGTGCGGACCACCCGCGCCATTTCGTCGGAGGCGTAGATGAGGCCGCCGAACCCGTCCTGCGCCCCGTCCCGCGCCGCCAAGCGGCGGTTCTCCGCCTCCAGCGCGTGGACGTGGAAGGCGCGCGCGACGATCAGGCCGAGCGCGTCGATGTCGATCGGCTTGGCGTAGAAGTCCCATGCGCCCGCGGCGATCGCGCCAAGGGCGCTCTCGCGCGCGCCGTGACCGGACGCGACGATGACCTTCGTGTCCGGCTTCAGCGCGAGGATCTCGGCGAGCGTGGCGAAGCCTTCGCTGGTGCCGTCCGGATCGGGCGGCAGGCCGAGGTCGAGCGTGACGACGGCGGGTTCGTGCAGCCGCAGCGCCTCGATCGCCTCGCCGCGCGATGCCGCAACGACGATCTCATAGCCCTCGTAGGCCCAGCGCAGCTGGCGTTGCAGCGCAAGGTCGTCCTCGACGATCAGGAGTACGGGCAGCGCCACGGGCTTGTCGCTCATGCCGCCTGCTCCAGCGGCCGCGCCGCGGGCAGGGTCAGGCGGAAGCGCGTCCCCTCGCCCTCGCGGCTGACGACGTCGAGCGTGCCCCCCATCTCCGTGGCGAGCACCCGCGCCTCGTAGGCGCCGATGCCGAACCCGCCGGGCTTGGACGAGGCGAACGGCCGGAACAGCTGGTCGCGGACGAACGCCGCGCTCATCCCGCACCCGCGGTCTACCACGTCGACGACGACGCGGCTGTCCTCGGCGGTGACGACGAGGTCGATCGTTCCGTCGGGCGGGCTCGCCTCCACCGCATTCTGCAGCAGGTGGCCGAGCAATTGCTCGAGCCGCCCGGGCTGGGCGAGCGCCCAGCCTTCGCCGGCGACGCTGACGGGATGCTGCGCGCGCCGGATCGCGGCGAGCCGCAGGGCCAGCGCGGCGCAATCGACGGGTTGCAGCGCCTCGGGCGGGCTGCGGTGATGTTGGGACAGGCGGGCGAGCAGCGCGTTCATGCGGGCGGCGGAATCCTGAAGGGTGGCGACCATGTCGGCGCGGAAATCCGGGTTGTCGGCATGCCGTTCGGCATTGCGGGCGACGAGGCTGACGCCGCTCACCAGGTTCTTGATGTCGTGGATGATGAAGGCGAAGCGACGGTTGAATTCGTCGAAGCGCGCCGCATCGGCGAGCGCGGCATGCGCCCGCTCCTCCGCGAGATAGCTCGCCGCCTGGCGCCCGGCGACGCGGAGCAGATCGAGGTCCTCCCAGTCCAGCGCCCGGTCGATCGGCGGACGGGCGAGCAGAATGGCGGCGATCAGCTGGCTGCCGTGCAGCAGCGGCACCAGCGCCCAGGCGTCGGCGGCATCGCACATCCAAGCGGGGATGACCGCGGTCTCCGCATCGGGCGCATCGCCGCGGCGGATCGCATCGAGCTCGACGATGCGCGCGGTGTCGGCGAGATGCGCGCGCAGGGCGGCGTCGGCGCCGCCGGCCTCGGGCCAGTGCCACGCCGCCCCGGGTCCGAGCCCAGCCCCCTCGGGCACCAGCAGCAAGCCCGCCGGCGACGCGGTGAGATCGGCGATCGCGCGGACGATGCGCAGGTCGAGCGCATCCGCGCCCTCCCCCGGCGTGCCGAGCGTCGCAGTGAAGCGCTGCCACTCGGCGCGGTAATCGTAGCGGTGGCGGAAGAAGTGCTTGGCGACCTTCACCTTCGCCCAGGCGCGCAGCCACGGCGTCGACAGCAGCGTCGCCAGCGCGGTCGTCGCGCCGAGCACGATTGCGGTCTGGACGATCCGGACGGTGTCGCCACCGGCATATCGCTCGACGATCTGCGTCAGCAGGATCGTCACGCCGGCATAGGCGACGACCGCGGCGACGGAGAACAGCCGCAGCGCGACCCCGTGCGAGACGGTCAGCCCGCGCTCGCTGCGCCGCATCGCGAGCGCCAGCAGCAGCGACGCCCCGGTCATCGCGAACCCGCGCAGCGCCAGCGCCGCCATCGGTCGTGAATCGAGGCTCCAGCCGATCGACGCGGCGATCAGGTCCATGCCCCACATCGTCGCGATCGCCGCGGTGAGCAGGCGCATGCGGGCGCGTTCGCCGCCCC
>JBKBTU010000210.1:0-4660 GCA_046290715.1 Sphingomonas sp.
CCCCTCGCGGTTGACCTGGCTGTGCCGCCACGGCCCCATGACGAGGAAGTTGTTGCCCGTCTTTCCCTTGGCCTTGAGCGCTTCCCACGCGGTGATCGCGCCATACATGTCCTCCTGGTCCCAGAGACCCTGTTCCCAGATCGTGGGGACGTTGGAGGGGTTCGCCGCGAGCAGCTTGTCGAGCGCCTGGCCGGACCAGAAGCCGTCATAGGCCGGATGCTGCGACATGCGCGTCCAGTACGGCAATTGATCGTAGCCGGACTTCTTCGCCCAGTCGCCCGCCGAGCCGACTTCGCGGAAATTGTCGTAATCGTCCCAGCCGCCGGTCGGCGGCACCGTGCCGCCGCTCTTGTAGCCGGTCTGCCCGCCGAGCCAGGCGATATTGGCGAGGCGGAACGCGCCGTAATGGAACCAGTCGTCACCCATCCAGCCGTCGATCATCGGGCTTTCCGGGGCTGCGACCTTGAGTGCCGGATGGGGGTTGAGCAACGCCATCACGACCGTGAAGCCTTCGTAGGACGAGCCGATCATGCCGACGCGCCCGTTCGACTGCGGCAGGTTCGCCTTGTTCACCAGCCAGTCGATCGTGTCGTAGGCGTCGGTGACGTGGTCCACCTTGGTCGGATTGAGCGGCCCCACTACCGGGCGGGTCACGACATAGTCGCCCTCCGACCCGTATTTGCCGCGCACGTCCTGGTAGACGCGGATATAGCCGCCCTTGACGAACATCTCGTCGGCCAGCGGCAGCGTGTTGAGCATCGAGGGTGAATCGCTGCGGTTCGCACGCGACTTGGCGTTGTAGGGCGTGCGCGTCAGCACGATCGGCGCGTTGGTCGCGCCCTTGGGGATGACGATCACGGTGTAGAGCTTGGTCCCGTCGCGCATCGGGATCATGACTTCGCGCTTGATATAGTCGTTGGCGGTATCGACCAGCTTGAACTTGGCGGGGATGTCGCCGCCGGCCGGTGCAGCCGCCTGCTGCTGCGCGTGGGCGCCGACGGACAGAAGAGCGGCGGCAGACAACAGCAGGGCAAGGCGACGCATGGTGATCTCCGGCAGGGACGATGACCTATGCTAACGCCGCGCACCGCCGCGACAAGGGGCGAGTGCTGCGATCAGCGGCCCAGCGCGTTGACGTGCGGACGCGCGGACTCGGGGATCAGCGCTTCGAGCACGCTCCAATAGCCCGCCACCGCGTCCTGGCCGGCATGGGAGTAGGCCTTCGCCATCTTGTCGCGCTGTTCCTCGTAGAGCGCGTTCTCCAGGGCGTCGCCCTTCGCCGTCAGTCGCAGCAGCCGATGGCGCCGATCGATGTCGCCGTGTCGCATCTGTACCAGATCGCGGTCGATCAGGTCCTTCATGACGCGGCCGAGCGATTGCTTGGTGACGGCCAGAATCGCCAGCAATTCGCCGACGGTGATGTCGGGCTTGCGTCCGATGAAGTACATCGCGCGATGGTGGGCGCGACCCAGGCCGATCTCTGCGAGCTTTTCGTCGGCGGTGCGGACGAAGCGCGACTGTGCGAAGATCATGAGCTCCATGCCGCGCCGAATGGCCGCATCATGGAGGAACAGCGCCGGCGAGAGCTTTTGTACGTCCATAATGGACTGACTAGCTCGATCTAAGATGAATAGGAAGTGATTTTTAAGACAGGTCCCCGCCTGCCGCCGCATCGCTATTCAATAGCGATCAATCCTTCCACGCCCAGTAGAGTTGGGCGGGCGGCACGTTCCACCATTCCATGTCGTGATCGATGGTCTCGAAATGGGGGGTGAGGAAGTCCTTCACCTTGGGCGAGAACTGATAGACGAGGAAGGCACCGCCGGGACGGATGATGCGCTGCGTCGCCGCGGCGATCGCCGGACCGACACCCGCGGGCAGTGTGGAGAACGGCAGGCCGGACAGGATGTAGTCGGCATGCGCATGGCCGTGCTCGCGGACGATCCGCTCGACGTCGGCCGCCGATCCCTCGACCGCGACGAAGCGCGAATCGGTGATCGTGTGATCGAGATAGCGGATGAAGTCGGCATTGGTATCGATCGCGATCAGCATCGCGTCCGGCGCCATCCGCTCGAGGATCGGACGGCAGAAGGTGCCGACGCCCGGTCCGTATTCGACGAACAGCTTGCACGCCGACCAATCGACCGGCTTGAGCATCTTGCGGATCAGCTTGTCCGACGAGGGGATGATCGACCCCACCATTACCGGATGCTTCAGGAAGCCCTGGAAGAACATCGCGACCGGGCTCGGCACGCCAGCAGGACGGGTACGGCGCCGGGCGGCGGTGGTCGAACTGGGCATCGGATTCCTGTCGTTCTTCGCGTGATCGTCCCGCGCGGGCCGCACGGATGACACCCCGTGCCACGTTTCCCGAACGCGTTTCAAGACGTGCGGTTGCGTAAAAGCTGCACCACCCGTCGCGACGGGCGATCGGCGCGGCACGCTTGCCCCCACCACCGAGGGGGTTAGGAGGAAGCCTAAAAGGAGGCGGGGTGGCTCAGGGACGAGAGGGCGAGGTGGCGGTGATCTTCACCTCGGCACGCAACGCCGCGGATCCGGCGGGATACGGCGGCGCCGCGGACGCGATGGCGGCACTGGCCGCCGCGCAGCCAGGCTATCACGGCGTGGAGAGCGTGCGCGGCGCGGACGGGGTCGGGATCACGATCAGCTATTGGGCGGACGAGGCGGCGGCACGGGCGTGGCGTGACCATCCCGATCACGTCGCCATCCGCGAACAGGGGCGGGCCCGCTGGTACGACCGCTACAGCGTCACGGTCTGTACCGTCACCCGCGCCTACGACTGGTCGCGGCCATGACTGCGGCATCGGTGATGGACCGCCGCTTCGCGCTGATGTTCCTCGTCATGCTGACGATCGCCGCCGGCAATACCGCGTTGCAGTCGATCCTGCCTGCACTCGGGCGCTCGCTCGGCGTCGCCGATCGCGCGGTCGCCGCCGCCTTTTCGGTCTCGGCGCTGCTGTGGGTGCTCGCCGCGCCGTTCTGGGCGAACCGGTCGGACCGGCATGGGCGGCGCGCGATGATCCTGCTCGGCGTCGGCGGCTTCGCCGCGTCGCTCAGCCTGTGCGGCCTGTTCCTCGCCGCCGGGATCAACGGATGGATCGGCGGCACGACCGCCTTCCTGCTCTTCATCGGCGGGCGGCTGATCTACGGCACCTTCGGCTCGGCGGCGCCGCCGGCGGTACAGGCGCTCGTCGCCGGCGAGACGACGCGCGAGGATCGCACCAAGGCGCTGACGCTGCTCGCCAGCGCCTTCGGCCTCGGCACGATCCTGGGGCCGGCGATCGCGCCCTATCTGCTGCTCGGCAGGGTGGGCGGGGTCGAGATCGGGCTTGCCGGCCCCGCCTTCGTCTTCGCGGTGTTCGGCGTCGCGGTGTGGGTCACGGTGCGCGCGATGCTGCCCGACGACCGCCGCTCCGGCATCCGCGCGCACGGCGCCTCGTCCGCCTATCCCTCGATCGGCGGCGCGCCGACCGGTGCGACCGTCACCGCCGCCACCGAGCCGCACGTCGAGCATGTCGGCTATCTCGACCCCCGCGTGCGCGGCTGGATGATCGCGGGGCTCGTCATGGGGCACGCCCAGGCGATGACCAGCCAGGCGATCGGCTTCCTCGTCATCGACCGGCTCGCGGTGCCGCCGGCGCTGGCGCTGGCGCTGGAACCGACCGGCATCGTGCTGATGATGGGGGCGGGCGCCGCGCTGCTGGTGCAATGGGGCGTGATCCCGCTGCTTGGCCTCTCGCCGCGGCGGCTGGTGCTGGTCGGGCTGGTCCTCGCCGCGGTCGGGGTGGCGCTGACCGGCGTCGCGACGTCGCTCTACGGCATCGCCACCGCCTATGCGCTCGCCAACCTCGGCTTCGGCTTCACCCGGCCGGGCTTCACCGCCGGCTCCAGCCTCGCGGTAGGGCCCGCGGCACAGGGGTCGGTCGCGGGCAAGGTCACCAGCGTCAACGGCGCAAGCTTCGTGCTCGGCCCCTCGATCGGCGTCGGCCTGTACGAGATCGGGCGCCCCCTGCCCTACCTCACCGCCGCCGCCGCGCTGGCTCTGCTGTTCGGCTACGCCTGGGCCACCCTGCGCGAGCGTCTCTGAGTCCCTCCCCCGCCCATGCGGGGGAGGGCAAGGCTCAATAGTCGCCCTTCGGACCGCGCGCCTGAAGCTGCCCCGGCGTGATGAACCCGATCGGCTGGATCGCCGCCGCGTCCTGCTTCAGCCGCGCGGCGATCTGCTCGTAGTCGCTCTCCATCTCCTGCGTCACGCTGGCTCGCGATTCGGTCAGCGCCTCCTCGAAGTCGGCCATCGTGACGTGCGTCGATTGCAGCGACCGCCGCAGCGCGACGAGGCCCGCGCGACGCACCACGTCCTCGAGGTCGGCGCCGGTGAAGCGCTCGGTCCGGCGCGCCACCTCGTCGAGGTCGACGTCGCGGTCGAGCGGCATCTTCTGCGTCTGGATCGCAAGGATACGCCGCCGCCCCTCGGCATTGGGCACGCCGACGTAGATCAGCTCGTCGAACCGGCCCGGCCGCAACAGTGCCGGGTCGACGAGGTTCGGCCGGTTGGTCGCGCCGATCACCACCACCGATTGCAGCTCCTCGAGCCCGTCCATCTCGGCGAGGATCGTGTTGACGACGCGCTCGGTCACCT
>JBKBTU010000211.1:0-4631 GCA_046290715.1 Sphingomonas sp.
CTGGCGGGTGCGCAGCTCCCACAGCCCGGCGTCGGGCTTGTCGTAATGCGTCCAGGCGCGCTCGCCGACCTGTTCGAGGCTGCGGAAGTCCTCGACGGTGTTGGGGCGGAGCAGGCGCTGGTCGAAGAAGGCGTGGACGCTGCACAGCACGATCTGGCCGTAGGCGTCATACTGGTGCTGCTCGTAGGCGGCGTTGCCGACGCGCACCGGCCCCATGCCGCGGTACCCGGCGAGCGCAGGAGCGAAGCGTTCGGTCAGCGTCGCCTCGCCGAGCACGCCGTAGAGCGGCTGGATATGGCCGCCGCGCGCATCGTCGACGATGTTGCGCAGATAGCCAAGATAGCCCTCCAGCACGTCGAGCGCGCCCAGGCGGTTCAAGGCCTGCACGGTGTAATAGGCATCGCGGATCCAGCAAAAGCGATAGTCCCAGTTGCGCTCCGACCCCGCATGTTCGGGGATCGAGGTGGTGAGCGCAGCGACGATCGCGCCGGTTTCCTCGTGCTGGCAGAGCTTGAGCGTGATCGCCGAGCGGATCACGACGTCCTGCCATTCCAAGGGGATGGCGAGGCTGCGCGTCCATTCCTGCCATTCGGCGGTGGTCTGAAGCAGCATCGCCTCGACCGTCTCGGCGAGATCGCCGCTGAAGCTTTCGTCCGGGCCGAGGAAGAAGTGCAGCGGCCGCTCGAGGCGGAACGCGCGCTCCTCCTGCACCATGCCGATCGGCGCGGTGGTGGTGAGGCGCAGCTGCATCGCGTCGAGGTTGATGCGCAGGTGGTTGGAGCCGCCGATCTGTTCGCGGCAGGTGCCGCCCCAGCCGCAGGTGGTGCGCAGCCGCATCGTCATGCGCGGGCTGCCGGCGATCGGGCGGACGATGCGCGCGAACGCGACCGGGCGATAGGTGCGCCCCAGCCGGTTGAAGCGCGGGCAGAAGTCGATCACCTCCAGCGCGTTGCCGGCGGAATCGGTGTGAGTGCTGACCAGGATCGGCGTGTTGCGGATGTAATGCTGCTCGACGCTGACCGAATCCTCGATCGCGATCGACCAATAGCCGCTGTCGGGCTCGGCACCGCCGACGAGGGCGGAGAACAGGGGGTCGCCGTCGACGCGCGGCACGCACGCCCAGACGAAGCGCCCGGCGCGATCGACCAGGGCGCTGACCTGACAGTTGCCGATCGGCCAGAGGTCGACGCTCGTCTCGGGCGCCGGGGTCTCGGACGGCTGGGTCATGCGCGAAGGCTTTCGGTTGCGGCGTCTAGCCAATGGAGGGTGTCGGCGACGCCGTCGAGGCGCCAGGCGGCGGCGGTGGGGCGGGGCGCGCCGATCAGCACGCCCGCGCCGCCGAGCGCCGCGGCGGCGACCATCGCCGGTTCGTCGGTATCGTCGTCGCCGAGGAAGATCGGGCGGTGGCCCGCCATCGCCGGCGCCTGCATCAGCGTCGCGAGCGCGGTGCCCTTGTCGGCGCCGGCGACGCGGACCTCGATCATCATCTTGCCGGTCTGAAGGTGCAGGCCCGTATCGGCGGCGAGCTGTTCCGCGAGCGCCACCGCATCGGCCTCCGCGCGCGGCGCGGCGCGGTAATGCAGCGCGGCGCCCAGCGGCTTGTGCTCGACGAGCACCCCCGGTGTTGCAGTTGCGAAGACGGTCATCCGCTGGGCAATACGGTCGAGGGCGGCGGGGCGTTCCGCGCGGTCGTGGCGGCCGTCGGGCCAGGCGACCTCCAGGCCGTGGCTGCCGGAGATGGCGAAGGGCGGATCGCCGAACAGCGCGCGGATGCCCTCGACCGGCCGGCCGGAGATGATCGCGACGCGGCCGTCGAGCGCCGCGCTCAGCCGTTCGACCAGCGCGGACAGGCGCGCATCGACGCGGACCGCTTCCGGACTGTCCTGCAGCTCGACGAGCGTGCCGTCGAAGTCGAGGAACAGCGCGGCATCGCGCAGCAGGTCGGTGGGGGGCGGGGCGAGGTGCGTCACCCGCGCCGTCTCGGGGATCGCGCCGGAGGGGTCAAGCGGGGCGGGGGCCTCGTGCGAGTCGCAGGGCGCGGAAGTTGACGAAGTTGACGGCACGTCCGCGTCGGAATCGGGGTTTGCGGGGGTGCGCCGGGGGTGGTGGAGCGGTGCCGGGTGCGGGCGGGCATGGCTGCCGCATAGCCCGCGGCGGCGGGTGTAGGATAGGGATGGGGCGAGAGGGCGCCGCGCTCACCCTCACCCTTCCGCGCCTTGCGGCGCTCCCTCCCTCTCCCGGCGGGAGAGGGAGAAGGCGGCAGAGCCGCCGCAGGGTGAGGGTGGGAGCGGGACGGCTGCGGTTTTTCGTCTTACGCGCGGCGGCGGAGAGGATGGGCAGGGCAGGGGAACGTCCCGCTTACCGGTAGGCGGTGAGCTTCCCCGACTGGCCCAGCGTGTAGAGCGTGCCGTTGACCACGACCGGGGGCAGCGCGAAGCTGTCCTTGGTGTCGATCGTGCCGACCACGCTGCCGTCGGTCGGCGAGGCGGAGATGATCTGGCCGAGCGAGTTGGTCAGCAGCAGGCGGTTGCCGGCGAGCACCGGGCCGAACCAGGTGACCTGCGGTCCCTTGTTCTTCTTGGCGTTCTTGAAGCGCTGCAATTGCGCGATCCAGCGCGCCTTGCCGTTCGAGCGCGCGAGGCAGACGAGGCGCGCGTCGTCGGTGACGACGAACAGCCATTCGCCCGCGATCCACGGCGTCGAGATGCCGGCGAAATTCTGCTCCCACAGCCGCTGGCCGGTGGCGAGGTCGAGGCTGACCATGCGGCCGCCCTGGCCGACCGCGAAGACGCGGCCGTTGTCGATCACCGGAGCGGCATCGATGTCCGACAGGCTCGACACCGAGGTGGTGATCGAGGTGCGCGACAGCGCGTCGCCCCAAAGCACGCGGCCGTTCTCGTAGCGATAGGCGTTGAGCTCGCCGCTCGAGAAACCGGCGACGATCGTCCCCTGGCTGGCGGCGGGCGCCGCGACGCCGAACACGCCCTGCGTCTCGAGCGTGCCGGACTGCGCCCACTGGACCTTGCCGTCGTTCTGGTCGAGCGCGAAGATCTGGTTGTCCTGGCTTTCGACATAGACCGAGCCGTTGGCGACCGTCGGCGCGCCGCGCAGCGGGCCGCCGGGCTTGGCGCGCCAGATCTCCTTGCCGTCCGCGGCGTTGAAGGCGACGACGTCGCCGACGCCGTCGGTCGCGAAGACACGCCCGCCCTCGTAGCTTGCGCCGCCGCCGAAGCGCGCCGGGCGGTTCTCGTCGCCCGTGCTGACCGAGGCGCTCCACAGCTTGCCGCCGGTGTCGGCGGCGAAGGCGTGGAGCTGCGCGTTCACGTCGACGACGAACAGCTTGTTCTCGGCGATCACCGGCGCCGCCCCGAGCCGTTCGCGGTTCGAGCCGCCCGCGACCGAGGCCTGCCACAGCCGCGACGGGCTGTCGGCGAGGGTGAGCTGGCCCATCGACTTGGCGGCGTTGCCGCCCGGCTGCGTCCAGGCGTCGTTGGCGGCGGCGGCGGGCAGCGTCACCTGGATGTCGGCGATCGTCTTGTCCGCCTCGATCGCGTTTTCGGACGACAGGATCGGCACGCGCTCGCCGACGGTCGGCGTCTTCTTCTGCCCGCCCTTGAAGATGCCGCAGGCGGACAGCGCGATCAGTGCGGCGAGCCCGACGGAGGTGCGGAGGCGGCGGCCGCTGGTAGGGGTCGTCATTGCGCGGGGGCTTCCTTGGGTTGGGCGGCGGGGCGGACGATGCGGACGTCCGCGGGCGCGGCGGCGCTCGCGTCGACACCCATCGACCCGGCCATCTGAACGGCGCGTTGACGGATCGAATCCGGCACGGTGTCGCTCTGCGCGAGCTGGCTGAACAGGCGGCCGGCGAGATCCTTGCGGCCGCTGTCGAGATAGGCGATCGCGACGAGCTCGCCCGCGCTGCCGAAATAGGCGTTGCCGGGGACGGCGAGCGGGCGCAGGCGCTCGATCACCACCTGCGGCTTCAGCGTGTCATACTCGGCGACCGTCTGGCGGATCAGCGCGAGGTCGCGGAACGGCTGGGCGATGCTGCCATCGGCGGCGATGGTCGCGAACTTGGCGGCGGCGGCCTTGTCCTGCTTCTTGGATAGGAGGATGTCCGCCTGCGTCATCAGCGCCAGCGCCTTGTAGCCGTCGCGGCCCGAGGCGGCGATCGGCGCGAGCGTCTTGCCCGCCTGGTCGGGCTGGCCGTTGCCGAGCGCGTCGAACGCGGCCTGCACCTGCTCGCCCTCGACCCCCGCCGCCTCGCGCTGGCGGTGCTGCCAGAACAGCACGCCCGCGAAGATCGCGAGCGCGACGACGATGGCGCCGATCGTCCAGCGGCCGTAGCGCTCCCAGAAGGTCAGCAACTGGTCGCGGCGCAGCTCGTCGTCGACTTCACGCAGGAACGCTTCGTTGTTTTGCGGCGTAAGGGCCAAGGAGGGCTCCGACAGAGAGACGAAAGGGAATGGGCGCGCCCTCTTAGCGGGGGCGGGGGCGAAACAAAAGTGGCGGGGCGTCAGGCTTTCGGCGGGTAGATCTGGTCCGGTCCCGGGAAGCTGCGCGCCCTCACCTCGGCGGCATAGGTCTCGGCTGCGGCGGAAATGCGGCCGGCCATGTCCTCGTAGCGCTTC
>JBKBTU010000212.1:0-4629 GCA_046290715.1 Sphingomonas sp.
CCGTGCAAGGCGCTGGCGCCGATCCTCGACAAGGTCGCCGCCGCCTATGCCGACAAGGGCGTCGTGCTCGCCAAGGTCGATACCGACAAGAACCAGTTCATCGCCGCGCAATTCCAGATCAAGTCGATCCCGACCGTCTATGCGATGTTCCAGGGCCAGCTCGTCGCCGATCTGACCAGCGCGCGTACCGAATCGCAGCTGCGCACCATCCTCGACCAGCTCCTCAAGCAATTGCCGATCCAGTCGGCGGAGGCCGACGCGCTGGCGGAGATCGAACCGTTGATCGCGATGGGCGAAGACGTGCTGGCCGAAGGCGACGCCGCGCGCGCGCTGTCGATCTTCGATCAGTTGTTCGACATGGCGCCGGACAATCCCGCCGTCCTCTCCGGCCGCATCCGCGCGCTCGTCGCCGCGGGGCATACCGAGGAGGCCCAGGCGGCGATCGACGCGCTGCCCGCCGACCTCAAGGACGCCGGCATCGACCGCGCCCGGGCGACGCTGGCGCTGGCGCAGAGCGCGCAGCCGGTCGAGGATTATGCGGGCCTCGAGGCGGAGGTGACCAACAACCCCGACGACCACGAACGCCGCTTCGCGCTCGCCAATGCGCAGATGGCGGCGGGCAACCGCGACGCGGCGGCGGACAACCTCCTCTATATCGTCGCCGCCGACCGCGACTGGAACGAGAGTGCCGCGCGCGCGCAACTGCTCAAGCTGTTCGAGGTCGTCGGGCTGGAAGACCCCTGGGTCTCGGCGCAACGGCGGCGGCTGTCTGCGATCCTGTTCGGATGACCGCGCCGACGCGCCTGTCGATCTTCCCGTTGCCCGGGGCCTTGCTGTTCCCGGGCATGCACCTGCCGCTGCACATCTTCGAGCCGCGCTACCGCGCGATGGTGAGCGATGCGATGGTGCGCGACCGGCGGATCGGCATGATCCAGCCGATCGGCTCGGCGGGTGGCGGCGGCGATCGGCCGGCGCTCTACGACATCGGTTGCGTCGGCAAGATCGCCGAGGTCGAGGCGCTCGACGACGGCCGCTACAATCTGGTGCTCGAGGGCATCGCGCTGTTCCGCGTGCTGCGCGAACTCGACGTCGCGACACCGTACCGCCAGGTCGAAGCCGAACTGCTGCCGGTGGCGGAGGACGAGACGCTGTCGCTCGGCCGCCGCTCGTCGCTCGAACTCGAATCGCGCCGCTTCGCCGACGCGCAGGGCTATGCGGTCGATTGGGAGGCGGTCGGCCGGCTCGACGACGAGAGCCTCGTCAACGGCATCGCGCAGATCGCGCCGTTCGATACCGCGGCGAAACAGGCCTTGCTCGAGGCGCCGGATATCGAGACGCGCGCCGAACTCATCATCCAGCTGATGCAATTCTTCGGCCGCCACGACGGCGAGGACAAGGTGACGCTGCAATGAGGAACGGGGCAATGAGGAGCGGGGAATGAGTCTGGACCCCTGGCTGCTCGAACGGCTGGTCTGCCCGGTGACGCGCCAGCCGCTGCGCTACGACGAGGCCGCACAGGAATTGGTGTCGGAGGCGGCGGGCCTCGCCTATCCGATCCGCGACGGCGTGCCGGTGATGCTGGCCGAGGAAGCGCGGCGTCTTTGAGACACCGTGCTCCTGCGCAGGCCGGAGCCCAGGGTTACGTGCGGTGCGGCGGGATTACCCGACCAGCGCCAGCGCCGCCATCAACAGCGCGGCAACGCTGGGGTAGAAGGTGAGCGCGAAGCCGAGCGCGCGCGCTTCCGCGCCGTCGCGATAGCCGCTCCAGAACAACAGCCGCCCCGCCGAGAAGCACGCCGCGAACAGCGCCACCGGCACCCGCGCATGGTCGCTGACCAAACTCAGCGCCGTATAGGCGAGCAGCGCGAGCAACGCCTGTTCGGCGGTGTTGCGCAGGATCGCATTGGCGGCGTCGACACGCCCGTCGACCCCATTGCCGCCGCCGATCGCCGCGTCCGAGGCGTAGCGCCGGCGCGCCACGTCGCCGATCGCCGCCGCCACCCACAGCCCGAGCGTCAAGGCGGCGATGCCGAGCGTGAACAGGCGCGCATCCGGCGTCGCGGCATAGCTGCGCATCCAGCCGATGATCGCCGCCGCCAGCGTCAGTCCCAGGCCGATCCCGATGCCGCGCGCGACGCCGCGCTGCGCCTTGCTCATCGGTGTCGGGGCGGGGGAGGGCGTGCTCACACCAGCAGGCCTTGCAGCAGCTTGGGCAACGTCCCGCTCTCGCCACGCGCCTCCGCCATGAAGCGGTTCTTGAGCGGCGGCAGCCTGTCGACCGCGCCGATCCCGAAGCGCCGGACCGCGCTCGCGGTCTTGCCGGGGATGCCGAACAGCCGGGTCAGCGTATCGGTCGCCGCGGCGACCATCAGCGTGTCGAGCCCGCGCCAGCGCTGGTAGCGTTCGAGCAGCGCCGGATCGCCGAGGTCGAGGCCGAGTCGCTTGCCCTCGACCAGCACCTCGGCGAGCGTCGCCACGTCGCGCAGGCCGAGATTGAGGCCCTGTCCGGCGATCGGATGGATGCCGTGGCCGGCGTCGCCGACCAGCGCCAGCCGCTCCGCGGTGATCCGCGCGGCATGGTGGAACCCCAGCGGATAGCTCGCGCGCGGCGAGGGGTGGGTGAGTTGCCCAAGAAACCCGCCCATCCGCTTCGTCGCCTCGGCCAGGAAGGCGCGATCGCCCAGCTTCATCATCGCCGGCCCGTCAGCGCCCTTGACCGACCAGACGATCGCCGACCGGTGGCCGATCTCGTCGTCGGGCAGCGGCAGCAGCGCGAACGGACCCGACGGATAGAAGATCTCGTAGGCGACGTCCTCGTGCGGATGTTCGTGGTGGAAGGCGCCGACGATCGCGGCATGATCGTACTGCCAGCGCGCCACCGGGATACCCGCCGCCTCCCGCGTCGGCGAATTGCGTCCCTCCGCCGCGACCAGCAGCGGCGCCGTGACGGTCGCGCCCGAATCGAGCCGAGCCGTCACCCCCGCGGGCCCGCGCACCACGTCGACCGCGCGCGTCTGCATCCTCAGGTCGACGCGCGGGGCCGCGCTCGCCGCCTCGAACAGCGCGCGCCGCAGCAGCTTGTTCTCGTACATCGTCCCCAACGGATCGTCGTGCTCGCCGGGGCGGAAGTCGAGCTTGCCGGGGGCGAGCCCGTCGCTCACCCGGATGTGCCGGATCGCGCAGCCCCGGCCCGCCAGACGGGCGCCGACGCCGATCGCATCGAGCATCCGCCCGCTCGCGCTGGCGATCGCCGAGGCGCGGCCGTCGAAGCCGGGGGCGAGCATCACCGCCGGATCGGCAGGATCGACGACGATGCTGCCGACCCCATGCGCATCGAGCGCGAGCGCCAGCGTCGCGCCGACCAGGCCGCCGCCGAGGATGATGACGTCTGTGTCCATGTGCTTCCCCTACAGGCCGCGGTGGCGCCTGCCAACGGCGTGACGAACCTTCGATGTGCTCCCGCGAAGGCGGGAGCCCAGTCCTGGGTCCCCGCCTTCGCGGGGACACACAGGGTCGAGCGGTCGAGCAGGCGGTGGATACCCGGTGTATCGAAGACACATGACCGCGGTTATGCCGCGCGGCCGTCTTGACGGAATGCCGCGGCGGCCCGATGATTCCCGCGATTTTCGGACATTGAAGGGATCGGGCGATGGCGAGCCGTGCGCAGCCAGGCTTGTTGCGTGAGACGGTGAAGGCGGGCGCGGTGCGCGGGGGTGCGTTGATCGCGGCGATCGCCATCGTGCTCGTCACGCTGCTGATGGTGCTCGCGCTGGCCAGCTACCGGGCGAGCGACGCCGCGCTCAACACCGCCTCGGGCGGCCCGGTCCAGAACCTCGCCGGCCCGCCGGGTGCATGGTTCGCCGACCTCGCGCTGACGATCTTCGGCCCGGCGGTCGCGCTGCTGCTCCCGGTGGGCCCGATCGTCGCGGCGCGGCTGTGGCGCGACCAGCCGCCGGGGCGCTGGGCGGCGATGCTGCGCAACGCCGCGATCGGCGTCGCGCTGATGGCCGCCGCGCTCGCCTTCGTCTCCGATTCCTCGGTGCTCGCACTGCCCGCGGGCTGGGGCGGGGTGGTCGGCCTGTCGGCGGCGCATCTGGTCGAATGGGGCCTGTCCTTCGTCGGCCAGCCGGGCGCGGAGCGCTGGGCGGCGCGCGGCATCGGTCTGGCTCTCGGCGTCGCCGGCATTATCGTCTGGGCGAAGAGCCTGGAGATCGACCTCGGCGAGCGCCGCTTCCGCCTGCGCCGCGTGCGCAACGCGGACGGCGAGACGATCGACGAGGCGTACGACTTCGTTGACGCGGAGGACGACGAGGAGGAACCGCTCCAGCTCGCGCGCAAGGTCGTCGAGCCGCGCGCGGTCGCGACGCCCGATCCGCGCCCCGCGCCGGTGATCGCCGACCGCAATCTCGCTCCCTCCGCCGCCAAGCCCAAGCCCAAGCAGCAGAGCCTCGACCTCGGCCACACCTATGCGCTGCCGCAACTCGACCTGCTGACCCCCGCGCCGCCGGCACCCAAGGGAACGATCGACAAGGCGGCATTGGAACGCAACGCCCGCCTGCTCGAGAATGTGCTCGACGACTTCAAGGTGCACGGCGTCATCAACGAGGTGCGCCCCGGCCCGGTCGTCAC
>JBKBTU010000213.1:0-1978 GCA_046290715.1 Sphingomonas sp.
CTCGCGCTCACGCTGCTGACCGTCGGGATGTTCTTCAACTATTTCTATTTATCCTGCTCGGTGACGCTGGTGCAGGAAGAGGCCGCGCCCAACCAGCGCGTGCTCGCCGGCGCGCTGCTGCTGCTGGTGATGAACTTCATCGGCCTCGGCCTCGGCCCGACCTGGGTCGGCGCGGCGAGCGACTGGTTCGCCGGCGGTGGCGCGGCCAATCCGCTGCAACTGTCGCTCTATACCCTCGCCCCCTTCTACCTCATCGCGATCGCGCTGTTCCTGGCGCTCGCCCGCACCCTGCGCCGTCGGGAGCCCCATGTATGAAAGCCGCCGTCATCGCCGCCCTGCTCTCGGCCGCACCGGTCGCCGCCCAGACCGCGCCGATGGTAGCTTCGCCGGCGGGCAGAGTCAGCGGCGTCGCGCAATCCGGCCTGTCCGTCTTCAAGGGCATACCATATGCCCGCCCCCCGGTCGGTCCGTTGCGCTGGCAGGCTCCGCAGCCGCTGCCGCGCTGGAGCGGCACGCGTCCGGCACGGGACTTCGGCGCGGCCTGCATGCAGACGCAGGGGCAGAATGCGACCATCTATGCCGAGCCGACGATGCCGGTCAGCGAGGATTGTCTGACGCTCAACGTCTGGGCTCCGGCCCAGGCGAAGCGCGCGCCGGTGATGGTCTGGATCCACGGCGGGGCGCTCGCCGGAGGATCGAGCCGCGAGCCGATGTATGACGGCGCGGCGCTCGCCGCGCGCGGCGTCGTCGTCGTCTCGATCAACTATCGCCTCGGCGTGCTCGGCTGGCTGGCGCATCCCGGCCTCAGCGCGGAGGCGCCGAACCACGTCTCGGGCAATTACGGCCTGCTCGACCAGATCGCCGCGCTCAAATGGGTCCAGCGCAACATCTCGGCCTTCGGCGGCGATCCGCGCGAGGTGACGATCGCCGGCGAGTCCGCAGGCGGCCTCAGCGTCCTCTACCTGATGAGCGCGCCCGCGACGCATGGCTTGTACGCGAGGGCGATCGCCGAGAGCGCCTATATGATCGCGATGCCGGCGCTGAAGACGCCTGCCTTCGGCCTGCCGCCGGCGGAGGCGGTCGGCACCGCGCTGGGCACGGCTCTGCACGCGCCCGACATCGCCGCCCTGCGCGCGATGGACGCGCAGACGCTGACCGACAGCGCGCCGAAGCTCGGCTTCGCGCCGTTCGGCGTCGTCGACGGCACTTTGCTGCCCGAACAGATGGTCGAGGCCTTCGACGGCGGACGGCAGGCGGCGGTGCCGGTCATCATCGGCTTCAACCAGGGCGAGATCCGCTCGCTACGCATGCTCGCCCCAAAGCCGCCCGAAGATGCCGCGGCCTATGCGCGCGAGATCCGGGCGCGCTACGGCGACCTGTCGGATGCGTTCCTGCGGCTCTATCCCGCCGAGATCTATCAGGAGAGCATCCTCTCGACGCCACGGGACGCGCTGTACGGCTGGACTGCGGAGCGTGTCGTGCGGCGGCAGGCGTCCCGCGGCCAGCGCGCCTATCTCTACCTGTTCGATCACGGCTATCCGGCGATGGACGATGCCGGCCTGCACGCCTTCCATGCCAGCGAACTGCCCTATGTCTTCGGCACCTTCGACAAGACCCCGCCACGCTGGCCAAGGGTGCCCGACACCGCTGCCGAACGCGCCTTGTCGGGGGCGATGACGGATTACTGGGCCTCGTTCGTCCGTGACGGTCGACCGACAGCGAAAGGTGCGGCGGACTGGCCGGCCTATGACGCGCAGCGTGGGTATATGCATTTTGCCGCGCTGCCGACGCCGGCCCGCGACCTGATGCCGGGCATGTTCGCGCTAAACGAGACCGTCGTCTGCCGCCGCCGCGCCGCCGGCAACGTGCCATGGAACTGGAACGTCGGCCTCTACGCGCCTGCCTCTCCACCCCCGCCAGCCAAGGGTTGCGACTGAAGCAACTGCCCTCTCTGCGGCGTTGCCGGAACCGGCGACAG
>JBKBTU010000213.1:2077-4617 GCA_046290715.1 Sphingomonas sp.
TGCCTCTCCACCCCCGCCAGCCAAGGGTTGCGACTGAAGCAACTGCCCTCTCTGCGGCGTTGCCGGAACCGGCGACAGCGAAAGCCCGGCGCTCCGGTCGTCAACCGTGCTCGGCGCGCAGCCGCATCTTGTCGATCTTGCCGGTCAGCGCGAGCGGCATCGCGGCGACGCGGATGATCGCATCGGGCAGCCACCAGCTGGCGATCCGGCCGCGCAGTGCATCCATCAGCGTCTCGTCGGGCAGGTCCGCGCCCTGCCGCGGCTCGATAACCAGCACCGGGCGCTCGCCCCATTTCGGATGCGCACGTCCCACCACGGCGACCAGCGCGACATCCGGCAGCGCGCCGACGATCGCCTCGATCTCACCCGGGTTGATCCATTCGCCGCCCGACTTGATCAGGTCCTTGGCACGGCCGGTGATGCCGAGGTTGCCCTCGGCGTCGATCCGGGCGAGGTCGCCGGTGTCGAACCAGCCTTCGGCGTCGGTCGCTGGTTCGCTGTGGCCGAAGTAGCGCTCGACGGCACTCGCGCCGCGCACCCACAGCCTCCCCTCGCCACCCCGCTGCTCGGCGAGCGGCATACCCGCCTCGTCGGTCAGCCGCAGGTCGACGCCCATTGGTGGTCGCCCCGATCTCGCCGAGACACGCTGCTCCGCGTTGGCGGGACTGACGGTGCCGACCGGCGACAGTTCGGTCATGCCCCAGCTCGTCTGCACGATGCAGCCGAGCCGCTCTTCGAGCCGGTCCATCAACGCCTGCGGCACCGGCGACCCGCCGAGCAGGATGCGCCGCAGCGACGGGGTGGCGCCGCCCGTCTGCTCGAGATGATCGACCAGCCCGAGCCAGACGGTCGCGACGCCTGCGGCGACCGTGACGCCTTCGTCGTTGATGAGCCGCGCCAGGCTCGCGCCGTCCTGATGTCGGCCCGGCAGGACCAGCTTCGCGCCTGACGCGGGCCCGGCGAAGGCGAAGCCCCAGCCGTTGGCATGGAACATCGGTACCGCGACCAGCACCACGTCCCGCGCGGTGATGCCGATCACGTCGGCCGCCAGCATGTGCAGCGTGTGCAGGTAGTTGGACCGGTGCGTGTAGGTGACGCCCTTGGGCTTGCCGGTCGTGCCCGACGTGAAGCACAGGCCGGCGGGGGCCTGTTCGTCGAACCCGCCCCAGATTGTCGCCATGCCATGCCGCGCGAGCAGCTCGTCCAGCTCCCAGAGGCGCGCGCCGCTCGTCGCGGGACGGTCCTCGGTCGCGCCCGGCTCGTCGAGCAGGATCACGTGCTCGATGGACGGACAGGCGTCGAGCAGCGCCTCGACGAGCGGTGCGAGGCCGGGACTGACCGCCAGCACCCGATCCTGCGCCTGATCGATCATCGCCGCCAGATGCGCGGACGCGAGCCGCGGGTTGAGCGTGTGGCACACCACGCCCATCCCCATCGCGCCATACCAGACTTCCATGTGGGCCCGGCTGTTCCAGGCGAGCGTCGCGATATGGTCGCCCGGCGCGAGGCCCAGCGTCGCGAGCGCACCCGACAGGCGATTGGCCCGATTGCGCAGGCCGCGATAGCCGATCCGCTCGCTCTCGCACTTGCCCCCGGTCACGACCGCGGTGTCGCCGTGCCATTTGGCGGCGTGATCGATGAACTTGTCGAGCGTCAGCGCATAGGGCTGCATCGTTCCGGGGAGCATGACGGGACTTTCGGGAAGGGACGGGAACGACGATGCGCGCCCGTCCGCGGCTCTCAGAACTTGGTGCTCAGCCGCAGGCCATATTGCCGCGGCGGCGCGGCGAGCCGGCGGATGCCGTTGAGCGATCCGATATAATGCTGGTCGGTCAGGTTGGTGCTGAACGCGGCGATCGACCAGGTGCCGTTGTCGAGCGTCGCCTGCGCGTTGACGATGTTGCGCGCCTTTAAATAGTCACCGAGCTCCGCCGCCTGGAACAGCGTGCCCCACACCGCCGAGATATGCGCATAGTCGACGCGCGGCGTCAGCGTCAGGCCCGACGCGACGGGAATGGCATATTGCGCGCCGGCGCTCAGCGTGAATTGCGGCGCATAGGGCTGGCGTCGGCCGCCGAGGTTGATGCAGCCGGCGGCGGCATTGGCAGGGCCGTTGACCGCATCGCAGGCGCCCGTGGTGCCCTTGCGCGGATCGCGCGCGAAGAACTGGCCGAGTTCTGACTTCGACACCGAGGTGGAGAAATCGACCAGGAAGTTGCCGAACGATCCCTGCGCCGATGCCTCGAGCCCGTACAATTTGGTGACGTTGGGCACGTTGAAGATCGAGGTGAAGTTGGGCGTCGCCGGATCGACAATCAGCACCTGGAACTTGCGGTAGACGTTGTAATACCCACCGAGCTGGGTGCGCAGATGGCCGTCGAGCAGCGTCCCCTTCCAGCCGAGTTCGTAGTCGGTCACCTTCTCGGGTACGAAACCGCGCGGCGTGGTGCCGAACAGGTTGGCGCCGTTGAGACCACCGGCCTTGGTCCCGGTCGCGACGAAGGCGTAGAGGAAGTGATCTCGATTGAGCGTCCAGTTAA
>JBKBTU010000214.1:0-4596 GCA_046290715.1 Sphingomonas sp.
TCGCCTTCTCGTTGAGGTCGACGGTGAACTGCTTGAGTGCGCTTTCCGTCTTGCCCTTCTCCTGTCCCTTCGCCGGCTTCTCTTCCTCGGCACCCTTCGGCGTCGCGGCCTCGGCCGCCGCGCCGCCCTTGCCGACGCCATGGCTGATGAAGCTCACCGCATCGAGGCGGCTCATGTCCTGCTGCTGCAGGAAGTAGACGGCATAGCTCTCGCGCTCGCTGAACAAGGCGACGAGCACGTTGGCGCCGGTCACCTCGTCGCGGCCCGACGACTGGACGTGCAGGATCGCCCGCTGCACGACCCGCTGGAAGCCGCTGGTCGGCGACGGATCGGTGGCGGCGGCGACCTTCAGCGCGTCGAGTTCGGTGTCGAGATAGTGCGCGACGGTGGTCTTGAGTTCGCCGAGGTCGACGTGGCACGCCTCCATCACCTTGGAGGCGTGCTCGTCGCCGATCAGCGCGAGCAGCAGATGTTCGAGCGTCGCATATTCGTGCCGACGCGAGGACGCGGCCTCGAGCGCCTTGTGCAGCGTGGTCTCGAGCGCGGGTGCGAAGGATGGCATTCAGATTACTCCAGTCGGGCCGGGTCGCGATGCGCCGCCCTTGCCGATTATGTCGGTATCCAGACCGTCCGCATCAAGCACCGTGCCGCGCGCCGGAAGCATCGGGCCTCTCGCCCTTCCGGTGCGGCCGCGGATCATCGCCTGAATAACGCGTCGGCGCTTGCGCGATGGTTAACCGATCGTTCGATCCGCGCGCGCGTTCGGGCGATCTCGCCCTCCAGCGCGACGATGCGCGCTTCCAGCTCGGCGACCGACAGCGGATCGAGGTCCTGCCGCAGCAGCTCGGTCAACGCGTCCTGGCCGCGAGAGGGAAGGTCGTCCGCATCCATTGCGCTGCAACGTTGACCCTTGCCCCGGCGATGTCAATAAGGCGCGCGGGGCGGGCGACGAACGGGAAAGCGTTGCGGATGAGCGAAATGCCGACTGTCATGGCTGCGATCGACCCGGAGACGCCGGGTGGGCCGGAGGTGCTGCGTCTCGTCGAGCGCCCGGTGCCGCAGCCGGGAGCGGGCGAGGTGCTGATTCGTGTCGCCGCGGCCGGCGTCAACCGCCCGGACGTGCTCCAGCGCAAGGGCGGCTATCCGCCGCCGCCGGGCGCCCCGTCGATCCCGGGGCTCGAGATCGCCGGCACCGTGGTGGCGCTGGGCGCGGGCGTCGAGGACACGTTGCTCGGCCAGCCGGTGTGCGCGCTGCTCGCCGGCGGCGGCTATGCCGAATATGCCGTCGCGCCTGCGGGCCAGTGCCTGCCGATCCCCGAGGGGCTCGACATGGTCGAAGCGGCCGCGATTCCCGAGACGCTCTTCACCGTCTGGACGAACCTCTTCGAACGCGCCTTCGCCACGGACGGCGACAGCGTGCTGGTCCATGGCGGCACGAGCGGCATCGGCACGATGGCGATCGCGCTTGCGGGGCTGTTCGGGCTGACGATCATCGTCACCGCCGGCTCCGACGCCAAGTGCGCGCGCGCGATCGAACTCGGCGCGCATCACGCGATCAACTACCGGACCGAGGATTTCGTCGAACGGGTAAAGGCGATCAGCGGCGGCAAGGGCGTCACGGCGGTGATCGACATGGTCGGCGGCGACTATGTCGCGCGCAATCTCCAGTGTCTCGCGGATGACGGTCGCCATGTCTCGATCGCGGTCCAGGGCGGCGCGACCGCGACCATCCCGCTGTTCGAGGTGATGCGCCGCCGCCTGACGCTGACCGGATCGACGCTGCGGCCGCGCGATACCGCCTTCAAGACGTTGGTCGCCGACGAGATCGCCCGCACCGTCTGGCCGCACGTCGAAGCCGGCCGCCTGCGCCCGGTGATCGACCGCACCTTCCCCTTGGCGGAGGCGGCCGCGGCGCACGCCCGGATGGAGGAGGGCGACCACGTCGGCAAGATCGTGCTGACGGTGTGATCGTGCACTTGCATTGCCATTCCGCTCGCGCGGGTTGCCCTTCGGCCACACGCGCAGTACATCACGGGTCATGACACGGCCGCTCCGGTAAGGGGCGGCCCTATTTATTTCGGACGGAGTTTCCCGTGGCCCAGCCGCTCATGCCCCATGCGACCGCTTCGTGGATGGTCGACAACACCTCGCTGTCGTTCGACCAGATCGCCGACTTCTGTGGCCTCCATATCCTCGAGGTGCAGGCGATCGCCGACGACACCGCCGCGACCAAGCTCACCGGGCGCGATCCCGTCCGCGCGCACGAGCTGACGCAGGACGAGATCGACAAGGGACAGGCGGATCCCGCCTATCGCCTGCAGATGATCAAGGGCCCCGAGCAGGTCCGCCGCACCAAGGGACCGCGCTACACGCCGGTGTCCAAGCGTCAGGACAAGCCCGACGGCATCGCCTGGATCATCCGCAATCATCCCGAGATCAGCGACGGCGCGATCAGCAACCTGATCGGCACCACCCGCACGACGATCGCCGCGATCCGCGACCGTAGCCACTGGAACATCGGCAACATCACGCCGAAGGACCCGGTGACGCTCGGCCTCACCACGCAGCGCGAGCTCGACGCGGCGGTGGCCAAGGCGTCCAAGGCCTCGGGCAACGAGGCGGTCGCGACCGACAGCCGGCTGGAGGGCGATCGCGAGGCGCTGATCGCTTCGCTGCGCGCCGAGCGCGAGGCGGCGAGCCGCGAGGTCGATGTCGACCACCAGGATCCCGCGGCGGCGGCGGCGGCGCTGTTCCAGGATCCGTTCAAGCGCTGATCCCGCGGCCCCTAGCGGTCGCCGCACCGCTTCGCTAACCTCCCGCCACATCGTTGGGAGAGTTGGGATGTGCGACGAACTGACCGCCGAAGACGCCGCCGCGCACCTGTCGCGTCGCCAGTTCGGTGCTGCGGCCGGAGCCGTCGGCGTCGGCATGATGCTGCCCGCCGCCGCGGATGGGAAGCCGGTGAAGGGGCGCGACGTCGTCGTCACCACGCCCGACGGGCAGTGCGACGCCTATTTCACCGCGCCGGCGGAGGGACGCCACCCGGCGGTGCTGATGTGGCCAGACATCATGGGCCTGCGCCCCGCCTTCCGCACGATGGCCGACCGCCTGGCGGCGAGCGGCTATGCGGTGCTCGTGGTCAACCAATTCTACCGCTCGGCGAAGGCCCCGATCGTTCAGCCCGGCGAATCGTTCGACCAGCCCGCGGTGCGTGAGCGGATCACGCCCTGGCGCGCGGCCCTGACCCCGGCGGCGACGGTGAGCGACGGCAAGGCCTTCGTCGCCTTTCTCGACCGGCAGAAGGAGGTCGACACCAAGCGGCCGATGGGCAGCGCCGGCTATTGCATGGGCGGACCGATGGTGCTGCGCACCGCGGCGGCGCTACCGGCGCGAGTCCATGCCGGCGCCTCCTTCCATGGCGCCGGGCTGGTGAGCGACCAGCCCGACAGCCCGCACCGCCTCGTGCCGCAGCTGCGCGGCGATTATCTGATCGCGATCGCGACCAACGACGACGCGCGCAGCCCGGGTGACAAGACCGCGCTCCGCGACGCCTTCGCCGCCGCCAAGCGCCCCGCCGAGATCGAGGTGTACGACGGCGCGATGCACGGCTGGTGCGTGATCGACAGCAAGGTCTACAATCCGCCGCAGGCGGAGCGCGCCTGGGGGCGGATGCTCGACCTGTTCAAGCGGACGCTGTGACACCGTCCCACGCTTGACCTGCGACAGCGGCCGTGTTCCATCTTTGTTCGCAACGAATCAAGGGAGATGCGCCGTGGCCGAGCTGACCTTCTACACCAATCCCCAGTCGCGCGGGCGGATCGCACGATGGATGCTGGAGGAGACCGGTGCGCCGTACGAGACGGTGGTGCTCGATTACGCCAGCACGATGAAGGACGCGACGTATCGCGCGATCAACCCGATGATGAAGGTGCCGGCGATCCGCCACGGGGACAAGGTGGTGACCGAGGGCGGAGCGATCTGCGCCTATCTGGCGGAGGCGTTTCCGGATGCGGGACTCGCGCCGACCGCGGACGAGCGGGCCGATTATTACCGCTGGCTGTTCTTCGCCGCGGGGCCGCTGGAGGCGGCGATCACCAATAAGACGATGGGCGTCGAACCCAATGCCGACCAGCAGCGGATGGCGGGGTACGGCCATTTCGACCTCGCCGCCTCGGTGTTCGCCGAGGCGGTCGGGCGCCATCCCTATATTGCCGGCGACCGCTTCACCGCGGCGGACGTCTACGTCGGCTCGGCGGCGATGTGGTACACCCAGTTCGGCCTGCTGCCCAAGACCGAGACGGTGATGGCCTATATCGCCCGCCTCGCCGATCGGCCCGCCTATGTTCGGGCGGGCGAGATCGACGACGCGCTGATCGCGGCGCAGCAGCCGGCCGGGGCGACCGCCGCAGCCGATCAATAGGCGGCGGTGAACCGGCTGCGGCTGTGGCGGTGCTGTTCCAGCTCGTCCGCCATGGCGATCGCATAATCGGCGAAGCTGATCCGGCTTTCGCCCGCGTCGTCGGTGATCAGCCGGTCGCCGCCGGTGCGGAAGGTGCCGGTGCGAGGCCCTTCGACGATGACGGCGGCGGGCGAGAA
>JBKBTU010000215.1:0-4594 GCA_046290715.1 Sphingomonas sp.
GGCTGGTGCCGGTCGGTCGGCTCGATTTGAACACCGAGGGGCTGCTGCTGCTGACCACCGACGGCGGCTTCAAGCGGCAGCTCGAATTGCCCGCGACGGGGGTCGAGCGCAGCTACCGCGCACGTGCCTACGGCAACGTCACGCAGGCGCAGCTCGAGGATCTCGCCGACGGAGTCGAGATCGAGGGCATCCGCTACGGCTCGATCGATGCCAACATCGAGCGCCGCACTGGCGCCAACGTGTGGATCGAGATCACGATCACCGAAGGCAAGAACCGCGAGGTACGCCGCGTGCTCGAGCATCTCGGGCTGCAGGTCAGCCGGCTGATCCGGACCCGCTATGGGCCGTTCGTGCTCGGCGACCTGCCGCTCGGCGGGATCGGCGAGGTCAAGCAGCACGAGATCGTGGCGTTCCGCCGCACGCTGAAGGGCGGAGCGCCCGACGAGCTCGTCGCGGCGCCCCCGCGGCCGGGCTTCCGTACTCCCGCCACCACCGATCGCGCCCAGCGGACCCGGCCGGCGCCGGCAACCAAGCCCCGTGCCGTCGACCCGCCGCGCCCCGGCTTTCGTACCGCCGCGACCACCGACCGCGCCGCGCGCGCGCGTAACCGGCCGGAGCGGGAGGAGGGCGATCGCATCCGCACGCCCCGCCCCTCCCCCAACACCGGGCGCTCGCAGGACGACCGGTCGCGTGGGAGGCCGCAGCGGGCAGACGCGCAGCCGTCGCGCGGCGATCGGCCGATAGCCAGCGGCAGCGGCAAGCCGCGTGACGGTGCTCGCCCGGCCGGCGGGGGCAAACCCCGGCCGGGGGCCCCCGGCGCGCGTCCTCCGCGCGGACGCCGGCCGTGAGGGTTATCGCCGGGCAATGGCGCGGACGCCCGCTCGCCGCGCCCAAGGGCGACGCCACCCGCCCGACCGCGGACCGGACGCGCGAGGCGTTGTTCTCGATGCTGACCAGCCGGATCGGCAGTTTCGAAGGGCTCGCCGTCGCCGACCTCTTCGCCGGCTCGGGAGCGCTCGGTATCGAGGCGCTGTCGCGCGGCGCGGACTCCTGCCTGTTCGTCGAGCAGGACGGAGCGGCGCTCGACGCGCTGAAGGCCAATCTCGCGCGACTGGGTGCGCGGGCCGACGTGCGCGCCACATCGGTCATGGCGCTCGGGCCCGCCACCGCGCCGCTCGACATCGTGATGATGGACCCGCCCTACGACACAGGCGCGGGGCTGGTCGCGCTCGACAAGCTCAACCGGCTCGGCTGGATCGCGCCGGCGACCTGGATCAGCCTCGAAACCGCGCGGGGGGAAGAGGTCGCTCCGGCCGGCTTCACCGTCGATGCGAGTCGCATCCACGGCAAGGCGCGGCTGACGCTGCTCCGTCGCGCCTGAGGCGGCGGCTCAGCGCTTCGATCGGCCGAGCAATGCCAGCCCGGCAAGGCTGAGCACCCCCGCCGCGACGAGGTACAACCCCACCCAGGCGAGGCCGCGCGGTGCCAGTGCCTCCGCGGCGAGCGGCGCGAGCGCGCCGCCGATGATCCCGCCGAGGTTGAAGGTCATCGATACGCCCGTGTAGCGCACTCCGGCCGGAAACAGGCTCGGCAGCCAGCCGCCGAGCGGCCCGTAGGCGAAGCCCATCACGAACAGGGCGAAGGCGAGCCAGAGGAAGATCACCCACAGCGATCCCGCGCCCAGCATCGGCCCCATTGCCGCGCCAGCGACGATGCATCCGGCAAACCCGAGCACCAGCATGCGCCGCGCGCCGGTACGGTCGGCGATCACGCTCGCGACGATCACGCCGGCGGCGAGGAACAGGATCGCGGCCAGTTCCGCCCCCAGCATCGCCTGCCGGCCATAGCCCAGCGTCTTGGTGCCGTAGCCGAGCGTAAAGGCGGTCGCGAGGTAGAAGAGCGCGAAACAGGCGATCACCCCGCCCGTCCCCGCCAGCACCGCCCGCCCGTGGTGGAGCACCAGCGTCGCGATCGGCACCTTGGGCAGCGCCTCCGCCTCGGCGGCTTCGAGGAACGCGGGCGTCTCGGTCAGCTTGAGGCGCACCCACAGGCCGAGTGCGACGAGGATCGCGCTGACCAGGAACGGCAGGCGCCAGCCCCAGGCGCGGAACTGCGCATCGTCGAGCAGCAGGCCGAGGATCAGGAACAGACCGTTCGCCATGATGAAGCCGACCGGCGCGCCGAGCGGCGGGAACATGCCCCAGGTGTTGCGGCGGTGCGGCGGCGCATTCTCAACGGCCAGCAAGGCAGCACCGCCCCATTCGCCACCAAGGCCGAGGCCCTGCCCCAGTCGCATCAGGCAGAGCAGCAGTGGCGCGACCCAGCCGAGCTGGTCGTAGGTGGGGAGGAAGGCGATCGCGACCGTCGATCCGCCCATCAGCATCAGGCTCGCGACGAGCGTCGACTTGCGGCCGACGCGGTCACCGAAATGACCGAACACGATCGCTCCCACCGGCCGCGCGACGAAGGCGAGACCGAAGCTCGCATAGCTCAGCATCTGCTGCGCCGACCCGCTTTCGGCCGGGAAGAACAAGGCGCCGAACACGAGCGCGGCGGCCGTCGCATAGATATAGAAATCGTAGAATTCGACCGCGGTCCCGACCAGGCTGGCGGTGAGGATGCGGCGGGGCGATGCGGGCGGGGTGGCCTGGGTCATGGCGGTGCACTCATCGCGATATTTCCGGCGCGGGCAATATGGGTGAAATCCAACCGCAACAAACCGCGGCTAGAGCCTGTCTCGTCGCTGCTCCTCTCCCCCTGTGGGTAGCGACGTTCCGGTCGCCTCCCCTGTCGACCGGTCCTCCCTGAACTACGGGGCAGTCGCACGGCGGCTGCCCCGATTTTTCTGAGGGTTGCTCCCGCTGCCCGCGTTCCCTACCTGTTCGCCGGTGAACGACATCGCCCCCGCCGCCGCTCTTCAGGACCCGCCGTATCTCAAGGGGTTGAATGCGCCTCAGCGCGAGGCGGTGCTGACCACGGAAGGGCCGGTGCTGATGTTGGCCGGCGCCGGCACGGGCAAGACCGCGGCGCTGACCGCGCGGCTGGCCCATCTGCTCTGGACGCGCAAGGCGTGGCCCTCGGAGATCCTCAGCGTCACCTTCACCAACAAGGCAGCGCGTGAGATGCGCGAGCGTGTCGGGCGACTCGTCGGCGACGCAGTCGAGGGCATGCCATGGCTCGGCACCTTTCACGCGATCGGTGCCAAGATGCTGCGCCGCCATGCCGAACTCGTCGGGTTGCAGGCCAATTTCACCATCCTCGACACCGACGACCAGCTGCGCCTGCTCAAGCAGCTGATCCTCGCGGCCGATATCGACGAAAAGCGCTTCCCCGCGCGCAGCCTCGCCGGGCTGATCGACGACTGGAAGAACAAGGGCCTCGTCCCCGCCGACATCGACGCCGGCGAGAGCGAGCGTTACGCCAACGGCCGCGGCGGCGAGCTCTACGCGCAATATCAGGCGCGGCTGAAGGCGCTCAACGCCTGCGACTTCGGCGACCTGCTGCTCCACATGCTGACGATCCTGAAGACACATCCGGACGTGCTGCGGATGTACCAGGAGCGGTTCAAGTACATCATGGTCGACGAATATCAGGACACCAACGTCGTCCAATACCTCTGGCTGCGACTGCTCGCGCAGGCGCGCAAGAACATCGCCTGCGTCGGCGACGACGACCAGTCGATCTATTCGTGGCGCGGCGCGCAGGTGGAGAACATCCTCAAGTTCGAGCGCGACTTTCCCGGCGCGACGGTGATCCGGCTCGAGCAGAATTACCGGTCGACGCCGCACATTCTTGGCGCGGCATCGGGCATGATCGCCAACAACGGCGGCCGGCTCGGCAAGACGCTGTGGACCGAACTCGACGCAGGCGAGAAGGTCCGCGTACTGGGCGTGTGGGACGGGCCCGAAGAGGCACGGCGCGTCGGCGAGGAGATCGAGGCGTGCCAGCGGAACGGCAAGAGCCTCGACGACGTCGCCATCCTGGTGCGCGCGCAGCACCAGACCCGCGAATTCGAGGACCGCTTCATCGCGATCGGCATGCCGTACCGGATCGTCGGCGGCTATCGCTTCTACGAACGCGCAGAGATCCGCGACGCGCTCGCCTATCTGCGCATCGTCAACCAGCCCGCGGACGACCTCGCCTTCGAGCGCATCGTCAACGTCCCCAAGCGCGGCCTGGGCGACAAGGCGGTGGCGAAGATCCACCAGCTCGCGCGCGCCGAAGGGCTGCCGCTGACGATCGCCTCTGCCCGCATCCTCGATTCCGACGAACTGACCCCGCAGGCGCGCCGCGCGCTCGGCAACCTGATCGGCGACATCGCGCGCTGGCGCGACATGGCGCGCGACCTGCCGCATGCCGAACTCGCCCGACAGCTGCTCGACGAGAGCGGCTATACCGCGATGTGGCAGGCGGAGAAGTCGGTCGAGGCGTCGGGACGGCTCGAGAACCTCTCCGAACTCGTCCGTGCGATGGAGGAATACGAATCGCTCGGCGCGTTCCTCGAACACGTCAGCCTCGTCATGGACAACGAAGGTGGCGCGACCGACCCGCAGGTGACGATCATGACGATCCACGCCGCCAAGGGGCTGGAGTT
>JBKBTU010000216.1:0-4585 GCA_046290715.1 Sphingomonas sp.
ATCGGCGCTCCCAAATCGTACGCCATCGTCACTCCGTCGCGGCACCCACACCGGCATTTCCGTGGCCGCATCCACCGGCCGCGTTGCTACCGCTGCGGCGGGGTGCGGGCAATCTTCCCACGCGGACCGGCGCAGGCAGCTAGCGCACCGTTGATGAGATATCGGCCGCAACTAAATGAGACGCTTAGTTATTGTTTCAAAACTTGATTTGTCGCAATATCGATTGAGGGACATAGAGAGACCCGGATATGCGGGCCGAAAAGGGGAGCGACGATGGCGGACGAACGCTTCGTGGATTTCTGGGCCAAGACGATCGCAACGCGCTCGCCCGCGATACTGCAGCAGTTGCGCGCGGTGGCGTTCAGCATGATCGCCGCACGTCGGGCGCTTCGGGACACGATGCCGGGCGAGTTCGTGCATTGCCCCTCACTCGACCTGTTGCTCGAATTGTTCGTAGCCGATCGCAAGGCGACGGCGATGACCGCCCTCACCGCGTCGGCGCCCACGGCGCCGTCGGTCACGCGACGCTGGATCGACGTGTTCGTGCAGCGCGACCTCGTCAAGGTGCGCGGCGACGACGTGACGCTGACCGAAGCGGGCTTCCGGATGATGGCGGACGCGTGTCAGGCCGTCATTGAGTCGCAGATGAGCGCCACGGTGATCCGCCCGAATTGAGCGCGGCATCGCCGACCCGGCGCGCCAGGGTATCGAGCGCCTGCTCCAGCTCGGCCGCGGCAAGCGTTTCGTCCGCCTCGACGACGAGGTCGAGCGCCATCGCGATCAGACGATGCGCCTCCAGCAGGCGGACCGCATTGCTCATGTCCGTGCCCATTCCCGCAACTCCAAGGCGATACGTCCGCCGCCCGCTTCCTGCCATCGCCCGGCCACGCGCGTCAAACGGGATCGCGCTCGGTTCGGCCCGTTCAGAGACCGGATCGGACGAGGCCGTTACCCCGCCATATCCTCCAGCTCCCGTCCGCGCGTCTCGCTGACCATCGCCCGGACGAAGACGAACGAGATCGCCGCGAACGCCGCATAGCCGAAATAGGTGACCGATAGCCCCGGCGACACCGCCAGGGCCGGGAAGCTGACCGAGATCGCCGCATTGGCGATCCACTGCGCAAAGCCCGAGACGGCGAGGCCGGATCCGCGGATCTGGTTGGGGAACATCTCCCCCAACATCACCCACATCACCGGACCCCAGCTGGCGTTGAAGAAGATGACGTACAGATTGGCTGCAACCAGTGCGACGAGCCCGTTGTGCCCGGGCAGGCTCACGCCGCCGCCCGGCGCGGTGACCGCGGTCGAGAAGGCCCAGGCGACCACCGCCAGCGTCACCGCCATCCCGGCGGAGCCGACCAGCAGCAGCGGCCGCCGACCGATCCTGTCCACCGTCGCGATCGTAAACAGGCAGGCGCCGATCGACAGGACGCCCGACAGGATGTTGATCTGGAGCGCATTGTCCTCGGTAAAGCCGACCGCCTCCCACAGCACCGCGCCGTAATAGAAGACGACGTTGATGCCGACGAACTGCTGGAACACCGCCAGGCCGATGCCCGCCCACAGGATCGGGCGGATCCGGCCGGTCGTCCTGTCGACGAGGTCCGACAGCTTCGGGCGGTGGTGATCGCCGGCGAGGCTGCCGCGAATCTCGGCGACCTTGCGGTCCGCCTCCGCCGTGCCGAACAGGCGGGTGAGCACCGCATGCGCCTCGCCGTCGCGCCCCTTGGCGACGAGGTAGCGCGGGCTTTCCGGGATGACGAGCAAGGCGACGAGGTAGATCGCTGCCGGGATCGCCTGCAGCCAGAACATCCAGCGCCACGCCGGGAAGCCCAGCCAGAATCCCGCGGTCGAACCGCCGGCGTAGCGTGCGATCGCGAAGTTGGCGACGAAGGCACCGGTCAGGCCGGTGATGATCATCACCTGCTGCACGCTCGACAGACGCCCGCGGATCGAGGCCGGCGTGACCTCGGAGATATAGACCGGCGAGATGACGCTCGCCGCACCGACGCCGAGGCCACCGATGATACGCGCGACGATGAACAATGCCGAGCCGCTCGCCGCCCCGGCGAGCAACGCGCTGATCAGGAACAGCACCGCCGCGAGCATCATGACGCGGCGACGGCCGATCGCGTCGGCGAGGCGTCCCGCACCGAACGCACCGATCGCCGAGCCGAGCAGGATCGCCCCGACGTTGACGCCGATACCGAGCTTGCCGAGCGCGAACGCCGCCTCGAGCCCCTTCTGCGTGCCGTTGATCACGCCCGAATCATAGCCGAACATGAAGCCGTGGTTTACGCGTCCGCCGGTAGCGGCCGCACTGGCGGACATGCCCTGGTTCATCGTCTCTCCCTCACCCACCGGTCGACGGCCGGCCCTCATGGTAACGCTACCGCATCGTCGTGGGGCGTCAAGCGCCGTATGCCGATCCCATCGGCGGGCGGCGGCGCGGCGCCGCGTCCGACTGGCGACGGACCAGCAGGTGATCGAGCACGCGGTGCGGCGCGGTGCCGGGCTCCCCCTGCCCGCGGATCGTCGTGACGAGCAGGTCGACGGCGGCGCGCGCCATATCCGCGATCGGCTGGTGGATGGTCGTCAGTTCCGGCCAGATCGCAGTCGCCAGCGTCGTGTCGTCGAAGCCGCAGACGGTGAGGTCGCCCGGCACCCCCAGCCCGCGGCGATGCGCCACCGCCACCGTCGCGGCCGCCATATCGTCGTTCGAAGAGAAGATCGCCGTGGGCGGTTCGGGCAGGTCGAGCAGTCGCTCCGCGGCATCGAGGCCGGAGCGATAGGTGAACAGCCCCGGTACGATGAGATCCGGATCGACGGCGATACCGGCCGCCGCGAGCGCCGCCCGATAGCCCTCCAGACGCTGCGCGCTCGCCGACAGATTGGGATTGCCGGCGATGAAGCCGATACGGCGGTGGCCGAGGTCCATGATGTGGCGCGTCATCGTCGCGGCCGCCTGATGATCGTCGATGCGGATTGCGGGCTGGTCGTCGGCCGGTAGTCCGGTCGCCACCGCGACGGTCGGAACGCCGGCGGACGCGAGCAGCGCGAGCAGCGCGGGCGCCTCGCACAATGGCGGCGGCAGCACGATGCCGTCGATGCCGCCGGCGACGAGATGCTGTGCGACCTCCAGCTCATGATCGCCGAGTTCGCATTTCTCCACCACGATCTGCACGTCGTTGCGGCTCGCCTGTTCGAGGCTGCCGAGCAGGAACTCGCTGAGATAGCCGGCGGAGGGGTTGCTGTAGAGCAGGCCGATGCGCAGCTGCCCCGCCCCCGCCAGACTGCGCGCGGCGCGATTGGGTGCGTAGTTGAGTGCGGCGATCGCCGCCTTGACCGCCTCGCGCGTTACGGGCCGGACGTTGCGTTCGGCGTTGATGACTCGCGACACCGTCATCGGCGACACACCCGCCGCCCGCGCGACGTCGCTGATCGTCGGTGCCCCCGACCGGCGCGATCCGCGCGGCACAGCTGTCGTTCCTCGCCCCATCGGGCAAGGCATACCTCCGCCGACCGCCACCGCAAGCGCAATGCTCGCTTTGTCGGCCGCGAGCGCCTAACCCGCGTGACATGGACCAACGGAACGGCGCGGCAATCATGAGGGACGTTCGGCGGATCTGGATCGCGCTCCTCCTGCTGTGCACGATCGCCATCGCGCCGTCCGGGGCGCAGGCGCAGGTGCAGGCGTCACCGATCGATGCCGCCACGCAACAGCTCGAGCAGGCGGAGAGCGCACTCGGCGCCGTCGATCGCGCGCTCGACGGCAAGACAGATCGCGACGGACGGGCCAAGCTACGCGACCAGGCGCTGTCGGCGCAGGGCAGCGCCAAGGATGCGGCCGACCAGTTGCGCCAGCAGCTGGCACTCGTCGACGCCCGCATCGCGGGCCTGGGCGCTCCGATCGCGGGCGTCGTCGAGGCGGCCGACATCCGGGCCGAACGCCGCGATCTCGCACAGGCCCGGAACTCGCTCGATTCCAAGGTGAAGCGCGGCCAATTGCTCGCCGTCGAGGCCGGGCAACTGGTCGCGGAGATCGATCAGACCCAGGCGGCGGAGATCGGCGAGCGCATCGCCGTCCGCGCCGCATCGCCCCTGTCCCCGCGATTCTGGAGCGACATCGTCGCAGCCTTTCCCCGCGACATGCGGCGGATCACCGCGCTGATGAGCCGCGAATGGGAACAGATCGATATCGGATTGCGCGGCGGGTTACCGCTGGCGGCGATGTTCGGCGCGCTGCTCGCGATCGCGCTGCTGCTGCCGGTGCGGCAGCTGCTGCGCCGCGCCGGCCAGCGTTACCTGATCGCGGACGCACCGGGGCATCGGGTGCGGCGATCGGCCAATGCGCTGTGGCGCGTCTTCGTCGGCACCGCGACGCCGATGGCCGCCGCCTTCCTGTTCGTCCAGGGCCTGCGCTGGTCGGCGCTCGTCGCCACCAGCTGGACTCCGCTTGCCTCGGCGCTGATCGTCGCCGCGAGCTTCGCCGGCTTCACCACCGCGGTCGCCGCCGCCTTCCTGATGGCGAGCCAGCCGTCCTGGCGCATCGTGCCGCTCACCGACGCCGCGGCGACGGCGCTGC
>JBKBTU010000217.1:0-4532 GCA_046290715.1 Sphingomonas sp.
GCCAGCCGATCGTCTACGAACTCGACGACGCGCTGACCGCGACCGATCGTTATTATCTGAGCGAGCGCTGACCTCTCCTTCCGTCATCCCCGTGTGCGCGGGGATGACGAACCTTTGGCAATCCGGCGGGAGCCGCGAATATTGCCCTCCCACCCCTGCCTCGCTAGGTGCGCGCGATGGATACTCCGCTGGTCGGCATCATCATGGGTTCCACCTCCGATTGGGAGACGATGCGCGGCGCCGCCGACGTGCTCGCCGAGCTGGGCGTCGCGCATGAGACGCGGGTCGTCTCGGCGCATCGCACCCCCGACCGCCTCTACGATTATGCCAAGGGCGCCGCGGACCGCGGGCTGAAGGTGGTGATCGCCGGCGCGGGCGGTGCGGCGCACCTCCCCGGCATGGCGGCGGCGATGACGCACCTGCCCGTGCTCGGCGTGCCGGTGCAGAGCAAGGCGCTGTCCGGACAGGACAGCCTGCTGTCGATCGTGCAGATGCCCGCCGGCATCCCGGTCGGCACCCTCGCGATCGGCAAGGCGGGGGCGACCAATGCCGGGCTGCTCGCCGCCGCGATCCTCGCGACGCACGACGCGGCGCTGTCGCAGCGCTTGCAGGCCTGGCGGCAGCGGCAGACCGACGCGGTCGCGCTCGATCCCGCGGGCGAGGCTGCCTGATGCTCGCGCCGGGCAGCACGATCGGCATCCTCGGCGGCGGCCAGCTCGGGCGGATGCTCGCGGTCGCCGCGGCGCAGCTCGGCTATCGCACGCACGTGCTCGCCCCCGACCGCGAAAGCGTCGCGGCTCAGACCGCCTCCAGCCTGACCCGCGCGGACTATCACAACCGCATCGTGCTCGCCGATTTCGCCGCGGCGTGCGATGTGGTGACCTATGAGTTCGAGAATATCGCGCTCGCCCCCGTCGAATGGCTCGCCGAGCGCGTGCCCGTCCATCCGCATCCGCGCGCGCTGGCGGCGGCGCAGGAGCGGATCGCCGAGAAGCGCTTCGTCGAAGGCGTCGGCGGCCGGCCGGCGCGCTGGGCGGCGGTCGACAGTCGCGAAAGCCTGGCGGCGGCGCTCGATCATGTCGGCACGCCCGCCGTGCTCAAGACCGCGCGATTCGGCTATGACGGCAAGGGGCAGGCGCGCTTGCAGACGCCGGCGGACGCGGATGCCGCATGGGAGGCGATCGGCGGCCCCGCGGTGCTCGAGGCGTTCGTCGACTTCAGCCACGAATTCTCGATCCTCATCGCGCGCGGTCAGGATGGTGCGACGGTGCGCTACGATCCGCCGCACAACGTCCATCGCGACGCGATCCTGCGCTGCTCGACCGTGCCCGCGCCGCAGGCGGTGCTCGACCAGGCGGAGGAAGCGACCGCGCTCGCCTGCCGCATCGCCGCGGAACTCGACTATGTCGGCGTGCTCGCCTGCGAATTCTTCGTCGGCCGCGACGGCCCGGTGTTCAACGAGATGGCGCCGCGCGTCCACAACTCGGGCCATTGGACGATCGAGGGTGCCGACACCTCGCAGTTCGAAAACCACATCCGCGCCATCACCGGCCTTCCCCTCGGCAGCACCGCGCTGACGGCACGCGGCGTGACGCTGGAAAATCTGATCGGCGACGATCCCTGGGAACCCGCCCTGACCGAGCCCGGCGCGCACCTCCACCTCTACGGCAAGGGCACAGCGCGGCCCGGTCGCAAGATGGGCCACATCACCCGCGTGGCGCGTTGAGGCGCGGCGCATGAGAGGGTGACAGAGAACCGTTCGTGCTGAGCCTGTCGAAGCACAGGTGGGACTCGAGGCCCTTCGACAGGCTCAGGGCGAACGGTGAGGATAGACGCGAAGCGATCGGCCGCTACCGCACCACCGGCAGGTCGATGTAGCTCGCGTCGGGGCCCGCCACCGTCACCTTCTGCGTCGCCTTGACGTAATCCTTGGCCTGCGCGTTGAAGATGTTGGGCACGAAGGTCTGCGGATTGCGGTCGTAGAGCGGGAACCAGCTCGACTGGACCTGTACCATGATGCGGTGGCCGGGCAGGAAGACGTGGTTCGTCTCGGGCAGCGCGAAGGTGTATTTGAGCGGCGCATTCGGAGTGAGCGGCTTCGCCACGGCGAGGTCCTCGCGATAGCGGCCGCGGAAGATGTCCATGGCGATGCCGAGCTGATAGCCCGCCATCTCCTCCTGCCGCGGCATCACGTCGGGATAGACGTCGATCAGCTTGACCACCCAGTCGCTGTCCGTGCCGCTTGTCGAGGCGGTGAGGTGGACCTGCGGCGTACCGGCGATCGTCACCGGCGCGGTCAGCACGTCGCTGGTGAAGGTCAGCACGTCGGGGCGGCCGGACAGCGGGCGCTGGTCGTCGACCAGCCAGTAGCGCCAGGTCGAGCCCGCCGCATCGGTCGGCTTGGTCGGGCGCACGCGATAGGACACCGGGTTGGCGGGATCGGACAGATAGTCCGCGGTCTGCGCCGCGCCGCCCGCCGCCGCGAAGCCGAGGCTGCCGCCCGGCTTGAGGTAGAGCGGCGTCGGCGTGGGCTGCGTCCACGCTTGCAGCCGCTGCCACTGGTTGGTCCCGGATTGGAAGGCGGTGACCGGCGCCACGTCCATCGCCGGCTGTGCGCTCTTGAGATAATGCGCGAGGAACGGGCGCAGCACCTGCCAGCGCCACCATTTGGCGGTGTCCGAATCCCATTTGATCGCGCCGAGGCTGCTGCCGTCGCGGATTTCCTGCCCGTGGTACCAGGGGCCGAGCGTCAGGAAGACCGTGTCGTTGGCAGTGTCCTTGGGCTCCAGCGCGCGATAGACCGCGGGGGCACCGTAGATATCCTCCTGGTCCCACAGCCCGCCGACGAGCATCGTCGGCACCTTGAGCGGTTCGCGCGCGAGGATGCGATCCATCGCCGCGCCCTGCCAGAAGCTGTCGTAGGCGGGGTGCGCCGCCATCTTGCGGTAGAAGCCGGAGGCCTGGTCGACGCCCTGCTTCTTCGCCACGGCGCCGGCCGAGACGTTCTTCAGCCAGTATTCGTAATCGTCGGCGGTATCGGTGATCCACGGCGTGCCCGCATCGCGGGTGCCCTGCTGGCTCAGCAGATACGACAGGCCGACCTGGCGGAACGCGCCGTTGTGGAACCAGTCGTCGCCGCGCCAGCCGTCGACCATCGGGTTCATCGGCACCGAAACCTTGAGCGCCGGATGGGGGTTGATGAGCGCCATCAGCGGGAGGAAGCCGTCGTAGCTGATGCCGCTGATCCCGACCCGGCCGTTGGTCTCCGGTACGTTCTTCACCAGCCAGGCGATCGTGTCGTAGGTATCGGTCGCATCGTCGGTCTTGGTCGGATTGTTGGGCGAGCCGGCCGGCGTCGGGTTCATCAGCGTGATGCCCTCGCTGCCGTGCATGCCGCGCACGTCCTGGATGACGCGGATGTAGCCGTCCGCTGCGATCACGTCCCAGGGGCCGTCGCCGTGCGACAGCACGCCGGCGAAGCTGCCCGTATCGGGCTTGGTCTGGCCTTCCGCGTCATAGGGCGTGCGTGTCAGCAGGATGCCGGCGTCCTTCGTCCCCTTGCGCATCACGATCACGGTGTGGAGCTTCACCCCGTCGCGCATCCGGATGTCGACGACCTTGCGGGTATATTCGTAGTTCGCATCGCGCGGCGCCAGTTTGGCGGGACGCTCGTCGACGCCCTTCTGCGCGAGCGCGGCCGGGGCGGTGGCGAAGGCGGCCAGGGCGAGCGGCGCGCAGGCGGCAAGAAGCGGACGGATCATGGCGGAGGGCATCCCATAACGAAGCGGCCCGCCTTCGAAAACGAAGGCGAGCCGCAATGTGTCGCGATTATTGCTCGCGTGTCAAAGCCCTGACCGTCATCCCGGCATGCGCCGGGATGACGATAGAACCCTCAGCCCGTACGCTTGCCCGAAAGCGGGAAGCTGCCGAACGCGCCCGCGCCGACGGTGCCGGTCAGCGTGTCGCCCTCGGCGGTCGCCTCGCAATCGAGCGTCATCGGCATCGGCACGGTCATCTGCTGCTTCCAGCTGATCGTGTTGCCGTTGACCTCGCCCGACACGTCGCTCGACCCCATCGCGCCCGACGCGGTGCCGGTGAAGGTCGCGCCGTCGCTGGTGACGGTCAGCGTCAGATTCTGGTCGCCCAGCGGCGATTTCACGGTGCAGTCCCAGCTGCCGTCGACGTCTGCCATCGTAACTCTCCTTACTTCGCTGCGGTCACGGCGCCGGCAGGAGCGCCGGCCACCGCGCTTGCCGGGACGACCTCGACCGGCAGGCCCAGGCTGTCAAGCTGCGGCTTCACCTTGGCGGCGTCGCCGACGACGATCCAGGTCATCTTGGCGGGATCGATCGTCTTGGCCGCCGCCGCGCGCAGCTCGGGCAACGTCATCGCGCGATAGCGGGTGGTGATCGTCGCGTAATAATCGTCGGGGCGCTTCAAGAGGTCGTTCTGCTGCATCGCGCCGAGCACCGCCTGCGACGTCTCGAATTGGCCGGGCAGCTGCAGCATCGCGCCGTTGATCGCGAGGCCGA
>JBKBTU010000218.1:0-296 GCA_046290715.1 Sphingomonas sp.
CGCAGGCCGTCGGGCCGGATCATGCCGGTGTCGAGCAGGTGCCGGATCAGCGGCTCCGCCGATCGCAGCAGGTCGCCCTGCGGCCCCGTGCAATTGACGATGCGCGCCGCCTGGGTGACCGCGATCGCGTCGCCGCCGCGCGGCCGCCAGCGCAGCGTCGCCCCGCCTCCCTCCGTCGCGTGCGCATCGACGATCTTGCCTGCGGCAAAGGAGAGCCGGCCGGCTGCGACCAGCCCCTCGATCCGGTCCGCGACCCCCGTCGCGAGGCGATGGCGATGCACGTCCCAATAGGGGCG
>JBKBTU010000218.1:306-4500 GCA_046290715.1 Sphingomonas sp.
CCACATCATCTGCGTCACGGGCCTCAGTTCGTCGACCGCGCCGCGCCACCCGATCGCGTCGGCGCGCTCGCGGGTATGCGCGACCAGCGCGGACAGGCTGCCCGCCGGCTTCTCGCGCAATCCGGCCGGGGCCGGCATATCCGCGTGCCGGCGCGGCGACAGGCCCCGCCGCGAGATCGCGAGCATCCGCCCGCGAAAGCCCGCGGTGTCGAGCGTCAGCGCGACGTCGATCGCGGTCAGCCCGCTGCCGACCAGCACCACCGTATCGTCGTCGCCAAGTCCCGCCGCGACGTCGCCCGCCCAGGGGTCGGCGGCATAGATGTCTGCCGGCAGAACAGCGGGATCGAGACCGGGTGGCGTGTGCGGCGGCAGGTTGCCGAGTGCGAGGACGGTCGTCGTCGCCTCGAGCGTCCGCCCGTCCGCCAGCGTCAAGCGGCACGCATCCGCGACTCGATCGAGCGCCGCCGCCTCGCCCTCGATCAGCGCCAGCCGCGCGCCGTGCGTTGCGCGCGCTTCCTCGAGCATCGCGCCGAGATAGGCGCCGTAGATGCGCCGCGGCACGAACGTCCTGGCATCGCCCAGGCCGTGCCCCTCCAGCCAGCGAACGAAATGGCCCGGATCGTCCGGGATCGCGCTCATGTTGCCGGCGCGGACGTTGAGCAGATGCTCGGCATGGGCGGTGCCATACGCCACGCCGCGCGCGATCTGCGCCTCGCGCCGCTCGATCAGCGTCGCGCGGGGACCTTCGTGCCGCATCAGGTTGATGGCGAGCAACGTACCCGAAAAGCCGCCCCCGACGATCGCGACGTGATCGTCGCTCATCGCCGCCCCGCGCGGTCGCCGATCCGCCCTGTCATCCTGGTTGCCCCTGTGCCATGCCGCCCCGATGACGACGATCCGCCTATCGAGCCAACCGCGCCCTCTCGGCAAGAGCGGTCTGTCCCTGTCTCCGCTCGCCTGGGGCATGTGGCGGCTCGCCGGTGACGATGTCGCCGCGACGCGGGCGCTGATCGACGCCGCGCTCGGAGCCGGCATCACTGTGTTCGACACCGCCGATATCTACGGCTTCGATTCGCCCGGCGGCTTCGGCTCGGCCGAGGTCCTGTTCGGTCGCGCCTTGGCCGAGGCTCCTGCGCTGCGCCGGTCGATGGTGATCGCGACCAAGGGCGGCATCCGGCCCGGCATCCCCTACAATTCGAGCGCGGCCTATCTTGCGCAGGCGCTCGACGATTCGCTGACGCGGATGGGGATCGAAGAGGTCGATCTCTATCAGATCCACCGGCGCGATCTGCTGGCCCATCCGCAGGAGGTCGCGGCCGCGCTCGACCGGATGGTCGCGGCCGGCAAGGTCAGGGCGATCGGCGTGTCGAATTACAGCGCGGTCGAATTCGACACGCTGCGGGCATTCCTGGGCATCGACATCGTCAGCACGCAGCCGGAGTTCTCGCCCCTGCACACCGCGCCGCTGTTCGACGGCACGCTCGATCATGCGATGGGCCACGATGTCGCCGTGCTGGCCTGGTCTCCGCTCGGTGGTGGACGTCTGGCGAGCGGGGATCATCCGGCGGCGGTGCTGCTGCGCGAGCACGGCGCGGCCTATGGCGTCGATGCCGCGACGGCGACCTTGGCCTGGGTGATGGCGCATCCCGCAGGCATCGTACCGATCGTCGGGTCTCAGCAGCCCGATCGGATCGCCGCCGCAGCAGAAGCGCTGCGCGTTGAGTGGACGCGCGCGCAATGGTATGCGGTGCTCGAGGCGGGAATGGGTAGCCGGCTGCCCTGACGGCGCGTATCCGCCGAGCCTTCGAGCCTTGCCTCCGCCGGTTGTAAGGCCGCCGTCAGCATCCTCCGCTATCCCAGCGCCGTCGAGCCGGGCTCGTTCCGGTGATCGCGCACTCGAGCGGAGCGGACGGATGCAGACGAAGCGGTTCGGCGGTTATGCGATGACGGCGGTGGCGCTGGTGGCGACCCCCCATGTTGCGGCGGCTGCGCCGTGCAAAGTCGAGCAACTCGCCCAGCTCGCGGTGACGATGCACGGGCTGCGGCCGGTGATCGAAACCGGGATCAACGGCAAGCCGGCGCCCTTCATCCTCGACAGCGGTGCGTTCTACAGCACGATCCCGCCGCCGGTCGCCAAGGCGCTGCATCTTCCGCAGCAGCCGTTGCCGATCGGCTATCGGGTCGGCGGGATCGGCGGCAGCTCCGCGGCCTGGGCGACGACGGTACATCGCCTGACGCTGGCCGGGCAGACCGTTGCCGACGTGCAGTTCATCGTCAGCGGCACGGACATCGGCGAAACGGGACTGATCGGGCAGAACGTCCTGGGGCTCGGCGATGCCGAGTACGACCTGCCCGACGGCGCCGTCCGCCTGTTCCGCGCGAACGGGTGCGGCAAGATGGCGATGGCCTATTGGACCAACGGCAAGCCGTTCTTCGAACTGCCGATCGAACCGAAGAGCGAGACCAATCGCCACACCGTCGGCACTCTGGAGCTCAACGGCGCGCGGATCAGGGCCTATTTCGATACCGGGGCGTCGCGCACCGTCCTATCGCTCAAGGCGGCGGCGCGTGCGGGCGTGAAGCCCGGCGATCCCGGCGTGCGACCGGATGGCTGGGAAACGGGGCTCGGCAGCCGCGTGGTGCGTGGCTGGACCGGCCACTTCGACACGCTCAAGATCGGCAACGAAGAATTGCACAACGTGCGCCTCCGCTTCGCCGACCTCGGCTCGCTCGATGCCGACATGCTGCTAGGGGCGGACTATTTCATCTCGCACCGGCTCTACGTTTCCAACCTGCAGCACCGGATCTATTTCACCTATACGGGGGGCAAGCTGTTCGACACCAATGCGCGGATCGACGCCGCGGCGCCGATCGTGGCGCAGGGGGCCGCCGATCCCGCGGTGGCGACCGACGCCGACGGCTACAGCCGCCGCGGGGCGATGTACCAGACGCAGCGCGACCTGCCGCGCGCGATCGAGGCGTTCGGCCAGGCGATCGCGCTCGCGCCGAAGGACCCGCGCTATACGCGACAGCGGGCGCTCGCCTATCTGGCGGCGAAGCGGCCGGTGCTGGCGATGGACGACCTCGACGCCACGCTGGCGCTCGATCCGACCGACACCGATGCGCGGCTGTTACGGGCGGAGGTGCGCCTGCGCGCCGGCAACCGGACCGGCGGGATCGCCGATCTCGACGACGTGGCGGCACGGCTGCCGCGCGAGGACGCACGACGCATGCGCGTGGCGCAGCTCTATTCGACGGCGGACGCCTTCGCGCCGGCGATCGCGCAATATGATCTGTGGCTCTCGACCCATCACGACGATGCCCATCGGAGCATCGCGCAGAATGGCCGCTGCTGGGCGCACGCGCTGGCCAACACCGAATTGAACAAGGCGCGCAGTGACTGCGACGCCGCCATCCGCGCGGTGCGGGACAATCCGTCGTTCCTCGACAGCCGCGGTCTCGTCGCATTGCGGCAGGGCGACGATCGTGCGGCGGTCGCCGACTTCACCGCAGCGCTCGCAATCAATCCACGGCTCGCCTGGTCGCTCTATTGCAGAGGCCTGGCGGAGCGGCGTCTCGGCCAAGCAGCGGACGCGGAACGGGATGTCGCGGCGGCGATCGCAATCGACAAGACCCTGCCGGAGCGTGCCAAACGCTACGGGCTGACCTGATGCGCTTCGGGACTATTGTGGGGAGGGTGGTGGACGCACTTGGGCTCGAACCAAGGACCCGCTGATTAAGAGTCAGCTGCTCTACCAACTGAGCTATGCGTCCATGACCTGGCCTGTGAGATGGCGCTTTGGAGAGGCGCCGGCCCCGTCGGGAGGCGGCCAATTAGCAAGGGTTTCGGGAGATGCAAACCCCTTTTTGCGAGCCGTCGCATTTTTCGCGTCACCACCGCACCGTGCGGCGATTTGTGCGGTCGATCGACATCAGAATCCCGAGGCTGAACAGCACCGTCATCTGCGCCGAACTGCCGAAACTGACGAGGGGCAGGGGGATCCCGACGACGGGGGCGAGGCCCATGACCATCGAAAGGTTGATCGCGACGTAGAAGAAGATCGTCGTCGCGAGCCCCGCGGCGGTGAGGCGCGCGAAGCGGCTGGTCGCCTGCTGGCCGACGTTGATCCCCCAGCGGATGACGAGAAGAAAGGCGAGGATCAGCAGGCACCCGCCGATCAGGCCCCATTCCTC
>JBKBTU010000021.1:0-4764 GCA_046290715.1 Sphingomonas sp.
GTCCACGCGGCGGGCTATATGAGCGCGCTTCCGGCAGGCGCGTTGACGGTGATGCCGAGCTTCTCGAGCTGGAACGGCGAGAAGATGACGGGCAACAAGAGCCTGCTGACCGGCGTGCTGAAGGAACGCTGGGGCTTCCAGGGCTTCACCATCGGCGACTGGAACGCGCACGGTCAGGTGACGGGCTGCACCAACGAGGATTGCGCACCGGCGATCAACGCCGGGCTCGACATGTTCATGTATTCCGGCCCGAAGTGGAAGGAGCTCTACGCCAACACGCTGCGCGAGGCGAAGGACGGCACGATCCCCGCCGCCCGGCTCGACGATGCGGTGCGCCGCATCCTGCGCGTCAAGGTGATCGCAGGCACGTTCGACGCGGGCCGGCCCTCGTCGCGGCCGACCTCCGGCAAGTTCGACCTGCTCGGTGCGCCCGCGCACCGCGCGATCGCCCGTCAGGCGGTGCGCGAGTCGCTGGTGCTGCTCAAGAACAACGGCAGCGTGCTGCCGGTGAAACCGGGTGCCAGCATCCTCGTCGCCGGTCGCGGCGCGGACGATATCGGCCAGCAGTCGGGCGGCTGGTCGATCACCTGGCAGGGCACCGGCGTCACCAACGCCAACTTCCCGAACGGCCAGTCGATCTGGTCGGGCATCGATCAGGCGGCGCGCGCCGCCGGCGGCAAGGCGACGCTGGCAGTGGATGGCGCCTATACCGCCAAGCCCGACGTCGCGATCGTCGTGTTCGGTGAGACGCCCTATGCCGAATTCACCGGCGATCGCCCTAGCCTCGAATACAGCCCGGACGACAAGAGCGACCTCGCCCTGCTCAAGAAGCTGAAGGCGGCGGGCGTGCCGACCGTCGCCGTGTTCCTGTCGGGCCGGCCGCTGTGGGTGAACCCCGAACTCAACGCAGCCGACGCCTTCGTCGCGGCGTTCCTGCCCGGTACCGAGGGCGGCGGTGTCGCCGACGTGCTGATCGCGGGCAAGGGCGGCCGGCCCGTCGCCGACTTCCACGGCAAATTGTCGTTCAGCTGGCCCAAGCGGGTCGACCAGAACGTGCTGAACAAGCGCGACGCCGGCTACGATCCGCTGTTCCCGATCGGTTACGGCCTGACCTATGCCGACCGGACGACACTGGCCCCGCTGGACGAGACCAAGCCGAAGGTCGCGGCCGGCGACCAGAATGCGCTGTTCGTCCGCGGCCGCGTCGTCGGCGGTGCGCGGATCAACGCCAATGGCGGCGCCGTCGTCGCGCGCACCGATCGGCGCGGGCAGGAGGACAGCCTGCGCGTGACCTTCAAGGGGCAGGGCAGCGTCGCGATCGAACAAGCGATGCCGATCGACCTTACCCGCGAATCGAACGGGCAGCTCAGCCTGATCCTCGACTATCGCGTCACCGCCGCCCCTGCGGGCGAGGTGACGCTTGGGATGGCCGATACCGCCAAGACGGCGACGGTGCCTCTGACCGGCGCGATGAAGGCGGGCGACTGGACCACCGTGGCGGTGCCGCTGCGCTGTTTCGCGGACAAGGGGGTCGCAATGGGCAAGGTGACGCAGCCGTTCGTCCTCGCCAGCAGCGGTGCGCTGGGCGTCGACATCTCGGGCATCCGTGTCGGCAGCGCGCCCGCCGGCCCCGTCACCTGCGGTGCCAAATGAGCGACGTGACGCGGCGCGGATTGATCGGTGGCGCGACGCTGCTGGCGCTGGCGGGCGGCGGGGCAGGCGGTGCCGCGGATGCGCAGACGGTCGCGGGTGACGAGGTCGTGCCGCTGTGGCCGGGGGCGATCCCCGGCACCCCTGCGACCCCGATCGTCCGCAAGGTCAACGACCGCGGCAAGACACCGGGCACGCACGATCGCGCCGTGAGCGGCATCGACGTGCCGGCGCTGGTGGTTAAGCGGCCGGCCCGACCGAACGGTGCGGCGGTGCTGCTGGTGCCGGGCGGCGGTTACAGCATCGTGTCCTATGACAACGAGGGCCTCGAACAGGCGCGCTGGCTGAACGCGCTGGGCGTCACCTGCTTTATCCTGCTCTATCGGTTGCCCGGCGAAGGCTGGGGCGAGCGCCGGCTGGTGCCATTGCAGGATGCGCAGCGGGCGATGCGGCTGATCCGCGCGCGGGCGACGCGGTTCGGCGTCGATCCCGCGAGGGTCGCGGTGCTCGGCTTTTCGGCCGGCGGTCATCTGGCGGGATCGCTGGCGACGCGCTTCGCTGAACCGGTCTATGCGGCGGTCGACGCCGCGGACCGGCTGTCGGCGCGGCCGGACCTTGCCGGGCTGATCTATCCCGTGATCAGCATGGATCCGGCGATCACCCACAAGGGCTCGCACGACAATCTGCTGGGCGGGGCGCCGAGCCAGGCCGATGTTGACGCCGCGTCGGTCGACAAAAGGGTGACGGCGGAGACGCCGCCGGTCTTCCTCGCGCATGCGAGCGACGACCGTACCGTGCCGGTCGCCAACAGCCTGTCGCTCTACGCAGCGCTGCTCGCGGCGAAGCGGCCGGCCGAGATGCACCTGTTCGACGAGGGCGGCCACGGCTTCGGCGTACGCCTGCCGACGACGGTGCCCGCTGCGGCCTGGCCGACGCTGTTCGCCGCCTACGCACGGCGCAAGGGGGTGTTCGGTTAAGGCGTAATGACGGGGTTGGGGCGGCGTCGTCTAGACGGGGCGGCCGTCCAGGTCGTGCTCGCGGGAACGCCTCCTTCGCCAGCCGGCTGCGCCGGGCGGTTCCTCTCACCCGCTGATGCGACACCTCTCGAAAGTCGCTTCGTCCGCCTCAATCGGTCCGTCACTCCGGACTTGTTCCGGGGTCCACCGGTTCGCAAAATCAGAGTTTCAGCATCCCGCGGCACGGTGGATGCCGGAACAAGTCCGGCATGACGAAGAAGACTTTCACAGAGGTCTTGCTGAAGCGGGGGAGGAGTTGGTTACCGCATCCGCACGGTCACCGGCTGACCGCTGTACGTCACGCGGGTCGCCGCATTCTCCGCGAAGTCCAGCGGCGCCGCCCGGCCCGGTGTATGGAAGCGGACGGAGATCGCGCGCGTCGTCGGCATGCCCGCGTAGCGGTCCTCGCGCGCGCCGATCGTCAGCGTCTTCGTCGCCTCGTTCCAGGTCAGCGGCACGCGGGCGAACTGGCCCTTGGCATAGCCGGGCGACACGCCGTCGTCCTCGTAGAGCGAGAAGCTGCCATCCCGCCCGGTGAAGACGTGCAGCACCAACGGCCCATCCGGCCGCTCGCGCGCATACTGCACCGCCGGGCCGGTCGGCAGGATCGCGCCGGCGCGGACGAACAGCGGCATGCGTTCGTAGGGCGCCGCGGCGTCGATCGCCTGGCCGCCCTTGTGGAACGCGCCGGAATTCGCGTCATACCAGTCGGCGCCTGCGGGCAGGTACACCGAGCGCTCGCGCGCCTTGAACGCGGTCACCGGGGCGACCAGCAGGTCGCGGCCGAAGAGATATTGGTCGTCGATCCCCCAGGTGCGGCGATCGGCGGCATAGTCCATCACCAGCCCGCGCATGATGCTGCCGTCCTTGTGATAGGTGTCGGCGGCGACGGTGTAGATATAGGGCATCAGGCGGTAGCGCAGCTGATCGTACCACAGCATCGAGCGCATCATCGCCGGGTCGTCGGCGCCCAGCTCGTAGATCTCGCGCCTGGGCTTCTCGCCATGGCTGCGGAACAGGGGGCTGAGGGCGCCGAACTGGAACCAGCGCAGGTTGAGCTCGCGCCATTCGGGCTGCGCGGCGGGCTCGGCGTTGGTGTAGCGGTCCTCGACCGCGAAACCGCCGATGTCGTGCGTCCAGTTGGGGATACCCGCCATCGACAGGTTGACGCCCGCCGAGATCTGGTCGCGCAGATCGTCCCAGCGCGCCGCGACGTCGCCCGACCACAAGGCGGCGCTCGCCCGCTGCAACCCGCCGAAGCCCGAGCGGGTCAGGATGAAGGGGCGCTTGTCCGGATTGGCGTCGCGCAGCCCCTCGGCGAAGCCCTGCGCGTGGACCAGCGGGAAGCTGTTGAAATAGGCGCCGCCGGGACCCAGTGCATTGGGTCCCATCACGAACTTGCGCTCGTCGATCGACAGGTTCGAATGGATGTCGGGCTCGGTCGCGTCCATCCACCAGGCGTCGATGCCGAGCTTGACGAGACTGTCGCGGACCTGCCGGAAATAGATTTTCCGCGCTTCCGGGTAGTAGGGATCGTAATCGGTGTTGAGGTAGCCGGGACCGACCCAGTCCTTGTTCCCCAGCTGGAGGTTGCCTTTGTAGAGGAACCCCTTGGCGGCGAGCTCCTTGGCATTGTCGGTATTCGGGTAGAATTTCGGCCAGACCGAGATCATCAGCTGGACGTTGTGCCTGTGCACCTCGTCCACCATCCCCTGTGGATCGGGGAAGCGTGCGGCGTCGAAGCGGTGGCTGCCCCATTGATCCTGCGGCCAGTAGAACCAGTCCTCGACGATGTTATCGAGCGGGATCTGCCGCTTGCGATATTCGCGCACCACGCCGAGCAGCTGGTCCTGCGTTTCGTAGCGCTGGCGGCTCTGCCAGAAGCCATAGGCCCATTGCGGCATCATCGGCGCCTTGCCGGTCAGCCCGCGATAGCCGGCGATGACGTCGTCCATGTCGCGGCCGCCGACGTAATAATAATCGAGCGCCTTGCCCGCTTCCGACGACAGCCATAGCGAATGGCGGTCCGCCTGCGGCAGCGGATCGCTGTGGAAGAGCGCCATGTAGCCGGCGTTGGGTTCCCATTCGATCCGTACCG